>JAGADT010000019.1 GCA_017613475.1 Desulfovibrionaceae bacterium
CCTGCGGATGCCTTCCAGCATGGTCTGCAGGCCGCCCTGCCTGGGGAGGAACCTGCGTATGCTGCCGCCTGCGGCGGGGAATTCATCGCCGGCGAGCAGGCGCATCAGCGTGGATTTGCCGGCGCCGTTTTCGCCAAGCACTGCCCAGTTCTGCCCTGGCTCTATGGTCCAGGTGATGTTGTGGAGCACTGGCGTGTGGCGCAGGTAGACCGTGGCATTGCGGATTTCTATGCGCGCGCCCCCGCCTGCCATCCTGCCTGCGGCGCTCTGGCTGAGGCTTTTGCCTTCATGGGAAGAAAGGGAGCGCTTCGCGCCTTCCTTTGCCGGCAGCAGGATGTCGGAAACAATGCGCCCATGATCCATGCAGATTTCCCGGCGCATCCAGCTGGGGAGCGTTTCCGGGCGGTGGGTGCTGACAACGAGCGTGGAGAGGCAGGACGCTTTTTCCAAAAGCTCAAGGAGCAGCGTCCTGGATGCGGCGTCCAGCCCGTCAGTCACTTCATCCAGGAGCAGGACACTGGGGCGGCGGATCATGCCGCGCGCCACAAGGAGGCGGCGGAGTTCCCCCTGGGAGAGCTCGGGAACGCGGCGTTCCAGGAGGGGGGCGGCATCCAGGCTGCGCGCCAGCTCGTGTATCCGTTCCTTTTCTTCGCCCTGGGCGTGCCTGAGCACGTAGACCGCTTCGCTTATGCCGCCGAAAACCAGGTCCTCACCCGTAATGTCCCAGCCCTGCATGATGATGCGCTCCTGCTGGGCAGGCGCAATGAGCGCGGCCATGGCCCTGCCGGCCAGCGGCGAGGTCTCTTCGCCGTTTTCCGTATGCCAGGCAATGCGTGATTTCTGGTCCTGATCCGGCCATTGCTCGCCGCGCAGGAGGCGCAGGAGCGTGGATTTTCCGGCGCCGTTGCCGCCCCGCAGCGCAAGGTGCTCGCCGGCATGGATGGCAAGCGTGATGTCAGAGAGGGCCGCGCAGCCCTGGAAGGTAACGCTGGCATGGGCAACGTCGATGAGGGTTGGAAACATGGCGTGCTGTGTGGGCTGGAGGTGAAGTCCATGCGGCAGCATGGCTTAGAACGGCTGGTCGAACGGCCTGCGCCCAACGTAATAGCGGCTGGACGCATAGCCGAAGGACCTGGCGTAGGCGGCCAGTTCATCAAATTTCCAGCCGACCTGCTCCACGCAGTGGCTGTCTGAGGCAAAGGAAATGGGAATGCCCATGTCCGCCGCCATCTGCATGATGATGGGGCAGGGGTAGATTTCGGCGCAGGGCTTGCGCAGCCCGGCGGCGGAAACTTCCATGGCCATGCCGCTTTCCTTTATGGCTTTCAGGGCGTCTTCAATGAGCCGGAGCGCTTCCGGGCGCCTGATCCAGGCATGGAAGCGGTCGGCGCTGAAAATTTTGATCAGGTCAGGGTGCGCGGCAATATCCATCAGCCGGCTTTCCGCCATGGTCCTGAGCGTTGAAAAATAGGCGTTGTATTTGGCATGGCAGGCATCATCGTCCAGGGCGTCCCAGTCGGCCTGCCTGTCGTCAAAGCCCCATGTGCCCAGGAAGTGGACGCTGCCGATAAGGTAGTCCCAGGACGGTTCCCTGGCGATCATCTGCTCGATGAATGGGCGCTCATTGGGCATCCAGTCAACTTCCAGCCCAAGGAGCACGCGGAGGGGCTTTGCGTCAGCCGGGGCCTTGTTCCAGCGTTCGCGGAGCTCCTTGACCTGCGAAAGGTATTCGGGGAATCCCGCGCGGAGGCGTTCCCTGTATTCATTGGTATAGTTATAGCCTTCGGCGCGGGGGGAGTGCTCGGAAAAGCCGAAGACGCGCATGCCGGCCCTGGCTGCTGCTGCGGCCATGTCGGCTGCGCTGTCTTTGGCGTGGGAAAACAGCGTGTGGCTGTGCATGTCAACGGTGATCATGGCGCGGTCCTTAGGGAAAGGGGAAGGCACGAACGGGTATGGTGCCTGGGGGAAAACGGTGTACTGAAAAGGCGGAAAAATTTTTTTCCGCTTTCGTAAGATTGTCAATCTTTTTTCATGCTGCCTGGCGGGAATGAGCTTCTTTGCCGGCGAGCAGGCATTGCGGCAGGCAACGCGGCTTTTTGCACTCCTGTGAGTTTGACGCTTGCCGTATTTCGGTCCATACTGATTGCTGCTGCCTGGCCAGGACGGGAGGCTGAGCGTTATGGAATTTTTTGCTTCCGCATCCTGCAAAGGCCGCCTTTGAATGCGGGCATTCGCCGGGGCGGGACAGAGCCTGAATATTCCAGCGCTTGCCATGCCTTCCGCGGGGACTTATTGTAAAAAGAGCCATCCGTCCATTGCAGGAAAATGCAGCAGGGCGCCGTCATATTTTTTTTCAGGGGTAATCATCATGCCGCGTAAAGGACCTCACATTTCCATTTCACCGGAAGCGGTTGTCAATAGAATCCTTCGCATCGACCTTCAGGAATTCGCCGAATGGCCGGAGTCTGTGCGCAGCCTGGCCATTGACCTGGCGCAGGAGCTGTTCCTTGTCATCTGCAATCCTTTTATCGATCCTGAAATGGTGCGCCAGAGCGTGGCAGCCCGCTTTAAGCAGGAGCTGTTTTCCCTGGCCAACCATTACGCGAATACCATTGACGAGGGGATAACGCTTTTCTGGAAAGCCTATGAATCCGAAATGGAGTTCCGCGACGAGCTGGTGCAGCGGCTTGGCAAAATTTTGCCTGAGGAGTCCATTATTACTTCTCCCGGGGCCCTGGTCAGCTGCGCGACCGACGCGACCGACCTGCGCCTTGAGCTGCCGATGCTGATTGTTGAGCCAACGACTACGGACGAAGTCAGCGCCCTGGTCCGCCTGGCCAACGAAATGAAATTTGCCATCATCCCCGTGGGCGGCGCCTCCGGCATGACAGGCGGGGCCGTGCCCGTGCGGCGCAGGACCGTGATTGTGCGCATGACGCGCCTGACCCACATCAGCGATGTGGATTTTGAAAACAACACCATTACGGTTCAGTCAGGCGTCATCACGCAGAACGCCGTTGATGCCGCAGCACGCCAGGGCCGCCTCTTTACCGTTGACCCCGCGTCGCGCGTGGCCTCAAGTATTGGCGGCAACATTGCGGAAAATTCCGGCGGTCCGTACGCCTTTGAGTACGGCACAACGCTGGACAACCTTTTGAGCTGGCGCATGGTGACGCCGACAGGCGAGATCATTGAAGTTGTGCGCAGGAATCATCCGCGCCATAAGATACTGCCGGAAGAAACCGTTATTTTTGATGTGCGCGATGTCAAATCCGGCGAAATCCGTTCTGTCATCGAGCTGCCGGGGGATGAGATCCGCCTGCCCGGGCTTGGCAAGGACGTGACCAACAAGGCGCTGGGCGGCCTCCCGGGGGTGCAGAAGGAAGGCGTGGACGGCATCATCACCGACGCCACGTTCATCGTGCATCCCATCCCCGCCTTGTCGCGCGTGATGCTGCTGGAATTTTTCGGCTCGTCCATGCACGAGGCGGCGCTGGTCATCCGCGAAATCGTGGAGCTGCGCAACCGCATCCGCAGAGAGGGCGACTACGCGAAGCTCTCCGCCCTGGAGGAATTCAACTCCAAGTACATCCAGGCCATTGAATACAAGAAAAAATCCGATCATCCGGGGCAGCCCATCTCCGTGGTTATCCTCCAGGCGGACGGGGATGACGAAGCCCTGCTCAATAAGGCTGTGCAGGAAATCGGCGCGATCGCCGCGCGGCACAATGACGTGGCCTTTTTGGTCGCCCGCGACGCCCGTGAGGCGGAGCTCTTTTGGGAAGGACGCCACCGCCTTTCCGCCATCGCCAAGCGCACGTCCGGCTTCAAGGTGAACGAAGACATTGTTATCCCGACGGACCGCATCCCTGATTTCGCGAATTTCCTTGAGCGGACCAACCTGCACTGCGCAGGCCTGGCTTACCGCGAAGCCCTTCAGGATGTGGGCCGCCTGCCGGGCCTCCCTTCCAGCCCCAAGGGGCTGAACAAGGAATTTGGCTTTGCCACGCAGATTATTGAACTGCCTGAAGGCAGCCCCATGCCCTGCACCGATGAGGAGCTGATGGCCCGTGCCAGGGCGTACCTGGATGAGCTTGCCGCTTCCCTGCCTGAGCTTGCGAAGAAGATTGGCGGAATAAAGGAGAAGATGGATGCGACGAGGCTCATTGTGGCGAGCCATATGCACGCCGGCGACGGCAACTGCCATGTGAATATCCCCGTCAATTCCAACGACGCCCACATGCTTCAGCTGGCCGAAAAAGTTGTGGATAAGGTGATGGCCACGGCCAAAGCCATGGGCGGCGCGGTTTCCGGGGAGCATGGCATCGGCATTACCAAGCTGCGCTACCTGGATGAAAGCAAAATGGAGGCCATCCGTGAATTTAAGGAACGGGTGGACCCTCGTGAAGTCTGCAACCCGGCAAAGCTTGTGCGCAAGGAACTGCCGGCCAGGCCCTATACCTTTTCCTTTAACCGCCTGCTTTCGGACCTTAAGGAAAGCGGTCTGCCGGAAAAGGAGCGACTGATCCACCTGCTGCAGTCCGTGCAGAACTGCACGCGCTGCGGCAAGTGCAAGCAGGTGTGCCCGATGCTGTATCCGGAACGTGGGATGCAGTACCACCCGCGCAACAAGAACATGGTGGTGGGCGCGGTGATTGAGGCCATCACCTACAGCCAGATCACCGCGGGCAAGCCTTCCCCTGAGGCCATGGCAGAGCTCAGGCGCATGGTGGAGCACTGCACAGGCTGCCGGCGCTGCGAAGCCGTGTGCCCGGTGCATATCCCTTCGGCGGAAGTGGCCCTTGCCCTGCGGGCTTTCCTTGAAAAGGAAGGCGCGGGCGGGCACCCCCTGAAATCCCATATCCTTTCCTGGCTTGTGCGCAAGCCCGACAAGCGCGTGCCCCGCGTGGCCAAGGTGGCCGCCATTGGCCAGAAGGCGCAGAACCAGGTGCTCAACTTTGTGCCTTCCGTCATCCGCAGCCGCTTTACAAGCCCCTTGTTCGCCAGTAAGGGGCCGTCCATGAACTATACGAACCTCTACGACGCGCTGCATATCAGGAACGGCCATATTTTTGAGCCAACCGAGAAAAGCGGGGAAGCCGTGCTGTATTTCCCCGGCTGCGGCGGCAGCCTGTTCTCGCGGGCTGTGGGCTTGTCTTCGCTTGCCCTGCTGCTGAAATCCGGCGCCGCGGTCATTGTGCCGCCGCACCACCTGTGCTGCGGCTATCCGCTGCTGAGCTCCGGCGCGGACGACGCCTTTGAACGCAATAAAGAGAAAAACTGCGTCATCCTCAAGGAAACCCTGGATCACGCCAGGGCGGCTGGCCTGCAGATTTCCTATGTGATTACGGCCTGCGGCTCCTGCCGTGAGGGGCTTGAAAACTACGAGCTCAACGAGCTGGGCGAGCTTCCTGAAAAGCCTTTCCTGGATGTCACGCAGTATGTCATTCCAAGGCTCAAGGGCAGCAAGGATTTCTGGCCGAAGGATGTTGTGTACCATGCGGCCTGCCATGCCGCCTGGGCCAATGTGCATAAGGTTAAGGGCGTTAAGCTGCAGGCAGAGGCGCTTGAGGCCTTTACCGGCGCCAAGGTGAGGATAAGCCAGCGCTGCTGCGGCGAATCCGGCATGGGCGCCATGACCTCGCCGCAGATCTATAACCTGCTGCGCGAGCGCAAAATGGAAGTCCTGGAAAAGGACCTGGAAAATTATGATCCGCGCGGGCCCGTGCTGGTGGGCTGCCCCTCCTGCAAGATCGGCATTGCCCGGAGCCTGATCCGCATGGGCCAGCGCCGCCCGGTTCTGCATACAGCGGAATGGCTGGCCAGGATGATTTTTGCGCCGGTCTGGGGCGACCACTGGCTGCGGACCTTTACATTCAGGATTGATCCAAAGGCTGATGAGCGCGGCGTCCGCCCTGTGGACGTAAGCTTCTGATCAGTTTGCCATTACCGTAAAAAAAGCCCCTGCAAAGGGGCTTTTTTCTGCTCGGCATTGATGGGAAAAACGCTGGACCGAGCCAAGTGGCAGATAAAGTTTGAACTGTTGCAGATAATCAAAAACGCGTGCTGCACAGTAGCACCTTGCAGGGAGTTGTTCTATGTCTATGGAGAAAAGAGAAGCGGACAGCATTGAGATTTTTGGTGCCTGTGAAAATAATCTCAAATCGGTAGATGTGACAATCCCAAAGGGCAGACTTGTTGTGTTCGCGGGTGTTTCTGGATCAGGCAAAAGCTCTCTGGCATTTGACACAATCGCAGTGGAATCCGAACGGGAATGGCAGCAATCTTATCCGCTGTTTATACGGAATAAGATGCCGCATTATGACAGGCCGAAGATGGATGAAATTCGTAATCTGACTCCTGCAATAGTGATCGATCAGCATGCAATCGGCGCGACGTCTCGCTCCACGGTGGGCACGGCGGTAGATGTGGCTCCGCTCATGCGTTTGCTCTTTTCTCGTGTTGGAACCCCGAGCGCGGGCGGGTCTATGGCGTATTCATTCAATCATCCAGCTGGAATGTGCCCGGACTGCACAGGTATTGGAGAGCAGCTGGAATTGATTGAAGAGAGCATGTTTGACCGGGACAAAACGCTTGCTGAGGGGGCTATTCTGTTCAGCCAGTTTTCCACTGGCTGGCAGAGACATTTATACCAAAACAATTCTTTTCTCGACCCTGAAAAGACATTGCGTGACTTTACAGATGAGGAATGGGATACGCTGAAATATGGTTCCAAAGAGCCAGTCAAAGTGGGCATCCGTTCCAACAATACCGGACGTGTGGATATGGTGGACTATGAGGGCGTGTTTCCGCGTTTTGAGCGGGTCTATATGCGGCGGGACATCACAAAGCTGAAAAAGAGCTTGCAGGAGGAGATCATGTCCCATGTACGGCACGGATTCTGCCGTACATGCGGAGGTTCGGGGTTAAATCCCAAGGCGCTGGCGTCAAAGATCAACGGCAGGAACATCGTAGACTGCATGGATATGACGGCTTCGGATCTGCTTTGTTTTTTGATGGAAATTGACACTCCGCGAGGCGTTTCCTTGGCGAAACAGATCGCGGAATACCTGCAGCGGATGATAGATGTGGGCATCGGCTATCTTTCCCTTTCCCGCAAAACTGAAACGCTCTCAGGCGGAGAGGCGCAGCGTCTCAAGATGGTGCGCAGCCTTGGGGGGTATATCAACAATATCACCTATATCTTTGATGAGCCGACGGCTGGGCTTCATCCAGCGGATGCGGAGCGGATCGGCAAGCTGCTCTGTGAGCTTAGGGACAAGCACAACAACGTGCTGGTGGTTGAGCACAGCCGCCAGATGCTGTCTCTGGCAGACCATATTATTGAGATGGGACCTGGCGCAGGTGCAAAAGGCGGAATGATCGTCTTTGAAGGAAGTCTCTCTGAACTGGAAAAAGCCGGTACCCTTACAGCGGAGACATACCGGAAAAAGATCGCCATAAATAGGAATCC
>JAGADT010000144.1 GCA_017613475.1 Desulfovibrionaceae bacterium
CCGGCATCCCCCAGAACATTGTCATCACCTCGGAAGAAATCCGCAAGGCCCTCTCCGAACAGGTTGACCAAATCATACAGACCGTGCGCACGGCCCTGGAGCAAACCCCGCCGGAACTTGCCGCGGATATTGTAGACAGGGGCATTGTGCTTACCGGCGGCGGCGCGCTGCTGAGAGGGCTTGAACAGCGCCTGCGTGAAGAGGCCTCACTGCCCATCACCGTTGTTGACGACCCGCTTTCCGCCGTTGTCTTAGGCACGGGACGCGCGCTGGACAACCTTGATATCCTAGGTGATGTCTGCATCGAATAAAATGCGTTAAAAAGAGAAGGCGCAGCCCAGGGCAGCGCCTTCTTTTTCATTTCCATAGGATTTCCCGGATTCCTGGCAACTGCATCAGGGATCCTGCCCAGCCGGCATAGCCCTGTGCCCTTCCGCCCAAAAATTTGGTCCGCCCTGCAAATCCAGCCCTGCCTTCACACACAGCCATGACTCCAAGACGACTCCTGCTTATCCCAGCCGCTGCCCTCCTTTTTTCCCTGGGGCTGTACAGCTGGAACCAGCATACTGACGTTTTGGATGCCTTCTCCGCCTCCACAGGGCTTGAAGCTGCAGGATCAATCCTCAAAGGCATTCACGCTGTCAAAACATCCATCGCTTCCACCTGGCAGCGCTTTGCGAACCAAAGCGCCATCCAGCAGGAAAACGAAAAGCTGCGGAAAGAACTCAGGGAGCTCTCCGCACGCATGCTGCTTGTTTCAGAACAAAAGGCCGAACTGGAACGGCTCCGCAAGCTCCTGGGCATTTCCCCTCCAAAAGACTGGCAGCTGCTTGGCGCGCAGGTGCTGGGCAGCCGCATGGGGCCTAACTCGCCTTTTATTGGCATTACCATTGACCGCGGATACATAACCGGGGCAACGCCTGAAACGCCGATCATGACGCCGGAAGGCATTGCCGGCTTTGTTTTCAAGGCCGGGCCATTCACAGCGATTGCGCTGCTGCTTACGGATCCGGGAGTCCGCATCGCGGTTACCGGAGAGAAAAGCCGAATGCAGGGCATCCTTTCCGGGAACGGACTGAACAAGCCGATGGAAATGCTTTTTGTGCCCCACAATGCCACATTTGAAGTTGGGGAACTGCTTGTGACGTCCGGCCTGGATAACGTTTTCCCCAAAGGCATCCCTGTTGCCAAAATCATATCCGCGGCCCCCTCAACATTAACGCCCTTCCTTGCAGTGCAGGCTGTTCCCCTTGCCAACCTCACAAAGATTGAGGATGTGCTCCTGGTTGTGCGCGACCCTGAAACCCTGCTGCCCCAGCGCGCGCCGCAGCAGCAGCCAAGCAGCGAGGCGAAAAAGCCATGAGCGGACGAAACCTGCTTGGCTGGCTTTTTTTTTTCTGCGCGGGCGTGTGGCTCCAGCACCTGTACCCGGGGCTTGACTTCCTGCTCCCGGGCGTCCTTGTTTCACTGGGGGAAGGCCGCGTTGTCCAAACGCTCTGCGTTTCTGCAGCGTGCGTCCTGATTCAGGAAGGCCTGGGCACCCTTGATTTTGGCGCCGCCATTCTCTGGTATCTCTCTGTAACCCTTGTTTTCCTGCTTGGCCGCTATTTCTTCAGGATCACCAATATCCTCTTTGCCATCCTTGTAGCTGCGGCCTCCGGGGTCACGCATTTTGGCATCACCCAGCTGATGTGCATGCTCCAGCAGCACAGCGCCAGCCTTGAAACGCTGGGCAACGAAAGCCTCCAGCAAGCCCTGGCCCTTATCGTTACGTGGAAAATTTTTGCCTTTCTCCGCCATCAGGTCATGCCCCATGCTCAGTCATCTTGATCGCGATGATTACCATCCCCCCAAAAACGGGCTGCTGCTCCTGCTCTGCATGGTTTTTCTCCTGTTTTTTGTATTTACCCTCCGCTTCTGGTATCTGCAGGTCCATAAGGGAGAAAGCTATTCCAGGCAGTCGCTTGACAACACCCGCCGTTACGAACGCGTGTACGCCTCAAGGGGGCTCATCAAGGACTGCAACGGCCGTATCCTGGCCGATAACCGGCCGACTTTTGTCCTCACGCTCAACCGCGAAAGCTGCCCGGATATCAACAGCACGCTCGCGCAGGTAAGCATGTGGACCGGCGTTCCACTGGCGCAGCTCGCCAATAAGGTCAAGCAGGACAGTGTGAGGGGAAAAGCCTTTGAATCCATCGTGCTGCTTCCGGAGATGACCCCGGAGCAGATTTCGCTCATCGAACCGCAGCTTCTGCACTGGCCTGAGCTTGATATTGTCACACGCTACAAACGCTACTACCCCATGAAGGAAACCTTCGCGCATATCCTGGGGTACGTTGCCGAAGCCAACGAAAAAGAACTGAAAAGCGATTCATGGCTTGCCCTGGGAGATAATGTTGGCAAGCAGGGCCTGGAAAAAGTCCTTGAAACGACCCTGCGGGGCCAGAAAGGGCGGAACAGCCTTGAGGTAGATGCCCTTGGCCGCGTTTTTGGCAAGGAATCCCTTGAGGCGCCGCAAAACGGAACCAATATCACGCTCAATATTGACGCCGAGCTGCAGAAAAATATTTTTTCCATCCTTGGCAGCCAAACAGGCAGCGTCGTTGTGCTCAATCCCCATACGGGCGCTGTCCGCGCGCTGGTAACAACGCCGGCGTATGACAATAACCTCTTTGTTTCAGGCCTGTCCAACAAAGACTGGGCGGCACTGCGCGATAATCCCTACCACCCCCTGCAAAACCGGGCCATCCAGAGTGTATACCCGCCAGGATCCGTATGGAAGCTGATGATGGTGGGGCTTTTCCTGGAAAAAGGCATTTCCCCCGGGGATTCCATTTACTGCACAGGAAAAGTGACCATTGGCAACCAAACCTTCCGCTGCTGGAAAAAGGCCGGGCACGGAAGTGTCAGCATGGTCCACTCCCTCGAAGCGTCCTGCGACAGCTACTACTACCTGTTTGGCGAAAAATGCGGCATCAACAGCATTGCGGACTACGCAAAGCGCTGCGGCTTTGGCAGCCTCACCCAAATAGACCTGCCCCACGAAAAGAAGGGGCTTGTTCCATCGCGGGAATGGAAAAAACGCCGTACAAAGCAGGCATGGTACCGCGGTGAAACCCTGAACGTATCCATTGGCCAGGGGTACACGCTGATTACGCCCATCCAGCTGGCAACCTTTGTTGGCTCCCTGCTCAACGGCGGCAAGCTCCTCAAGCCGCAGCTTGTCGCCGGGCGGGAGCCTGAAGTCATCGGCACAACGCCGATGAGCGAGCAGACACGGAAGCTGATAACCAATGCCATGGTCCTCACGGCCAGGCATGGCACGGCGCGTTCCGTGCGCCGCTCAGACATGATCATCGGCGGCAAAACAGGGACTGCCCAGGTTGTTAAGGTCCGCATGATTGGCGAACGCCGCCAGCGCAAGGAAGAAATGGCCCATTTTGAACGCGACCACGCATGGATTGCGACCTGGGGTGAAAAAAATAACGAGCAGGTCGTTGTCATCGTCATGCTTGAGCACGGCGGAGGCGGCGGATCAGACGCAGGGCCAGTGGCCAAAAAGGTTTACGAGCTCTTGTATGGCCCTGATGGCGGCTCTCCACGGTCCAAAGGGTAACGGCTGCCGATTTCAAACCTATGTTCAGCGCAAACGCTTTTCAGCAAGGCTTTTTTTGGAGAAAACCATGAATCTCAGCTATCCCAAGGTCATGACGCTCCCGCAGCTCACAGCCTGGCTTTCCCCCCTGCACGCGGCAGGAAAAAAAATCGTCTTCACAAACGGCTGCTACGATATCCTGCACCCCGGCCATGTTGACCTGCTGGAACGGGCAAAAGCCCTTGGGGATATCCTTGTTCTCGGCCTCAACAGCGACGACTCTGTCCGCCGCCAAAACAAAGGGCCGGAACGCCCCATCAATACCTATGCCGTACGGGCCTTCGTTCTTGCGCATCTTGCCAGCGTTGACGCTGTTGTGCCATTTGAAGAAGACACGCCCCTGGCATTGATTAAGGCAATCCAGCCTGATGTCCTGGTAAAAGGCGGCGACTGGCCCATTGAAAAAATCGTTGGCCGCGATGTCGTGCTTTCACGCGGCGGCATTGTAAAAAGCCTTCCGCTCCTGCCCGGGTATTCAACCACCGCCATTGTGAAAAAACTGATGGGCTCTGCACCCCAATAAACGCGCTCCCAATGCCCATTCAGCACTGCCGCATGGCCTGGAAACGCATTTCCTGCACATAAAGGCTTTCCGCATCAGGCAGGGATGTTAGGTCCAGCACGGCGCAGCCCCGTTTCCATTGCCGCATACGCTCCCGCAGTTCCGGCCGGCACAGCAGAAGGCAGGCCCCGTTCAGGGAAGCATTGCCAATGGAGCGCACCCTGGCTCCCAGCCCCGCGGGAATAAAGCCCAGCTGCTCCAGCGCCGCCCTTGGCGCATGCCACCCCAACGCGCCGGCCAGATACCAGCACACATTTTCAGGATGAAGCCCGGCAGCGCGCGTGAGCTGCCCTGCTGCCATGGCAAAGGCGGCGCGGACTTTCAGCACCGCCTCCACATCATGGGCTGTCAAGCACATTCCATGCGGCAGCTCGAAGCGCCAGGCGCCTTGCCCATCACGCCGCAGCAAGGCAAGCAGGCGGCGGGCCAACGGTGATAGTGCATCTTTAGCGGGCTGACCGCTGGCAAGCAAAACACCTTCCCGCAGCAAGAGGGCAATAAGGCTTAAATAGCCCGTTCCTGCAATGCCTTCCGCTCTGCTGCCTGCATTTTCCCAAAAGCGGCATTTCAACCCATCAGGAGCCATATCAAAGCCGACGATGCTGCCGGGACCAGCATTCGTCCCGCAGCTGAGCCCAATGCCCTCCAGGGCCGGCCCTAACGGAACACTGGCCGCCAGGGCGTGGGACTCATCAAACGCAAGAACGAACTCACCATTCGTCCCCATATCCGCCAGCAAAAAGGGAAATTGGGGCTGCTGCTCCAAAAGCCACAGCATGCCGGAGCTGATATCCCCTCCCACAAAAGGCGCTATCTGATCGGGGAGCCACAGCGGCGGCAAGCCCTCAATGCGCATGGCGCGCCCGCCTTCTTCCGCCAACTGGTACGGCGCCGCGGATAAACCTGAACACGCCTTCCCCGCAAGGATGGCCGTCATGGCAGGATTGCCGGCAACGCAGAGTTCCCTGACGCCTCCGGGAACCCCGGCAGCGATACGCCGCAGGGCGCCGACAACAGGGGCACGCAAACGCCCTGCCCCCTCCCCTGTGCATGCCATGGCTATCCTGGACATCACATCGCTGCCGGCGGCAAGCTGGGGATTAAGCATGCCCCCCTCCGCAAGTGTCCTCCCGTCTGGACAGAGCGCCCGCCATTGAATGGAGGTTGTGCCAAGATCAACGGCCAGCAATGCTTCTGCCCCATCGCCGGCAGCGGCGCCGGGCACTCCCCCTCCTGAACATTCTGCTGGCTCAGCAGGCACAGAAAGCCAGGCCTCAGAGCGCACACAATGCCTGCAGGATAAGCGCCAGCCATCAGCAACGGCTTCAGCGCCCAAATCCACAGACTCTTCTTCCGTTGCTTCAGGGGCATCTTTGAGAAAACGCACCCGGCATGCCCCGCAATGCCCAAGGCCAGAGCAAAGGGCTGATACGGCAAGCCTGCCGCTCAGCCAAAGCGCCTCTGAAAGACGTTCTCCTTTCCTGGCTTCAATCCGTATGCTTTGGTGAGGAACGCATTTTGTCAGGATAACGTTCAGAAGAACCTTTTCACCATGCAATCCAGTATCCATGCGCACGCACTGCTTTTACGGCATTTATTCTTTTCCGCACTTCTTCCAGAGCTTGTCCGCATAAACCCTAAAGGATTTGGGGGCATCGCGGAAATTGGCATCAAACGCATACTCCCCACCCCTCAGGAGGGCATTGCCTCTGGGCGCTATGGCTGTACGGCCGCGGGCGGCAAATTTTTTCTTTCCCTCATACATGATGATCTTCATGGGGGCAGGACGCCTCTCTGACCGGCAAACCAATTTGTAAACCATCCATACTTCGGAAAGTCCGTTGCCATCCAAATCCGTCACGGCAATGCTGTCCGCCAGGGCAACGCTGAAATCCCCGGATTCGCAGCGCTCAATGCCATCGCGGACAGTCCAAAGCGTTTCCCCGCTCCCTGTAAGGCGGGCAATGCGCAGGTTCCTGTCTTTCGCAGTTGTCCCTCTTGATGTCCTATACGTATTAACAGGAGAAAGCTCTGCCATAATGACCCCTGTGCCAAGGGAATCTGAAATGGGCACCCGCTGCGTATCTTCCGATCCGGCAGGCAAAGAAGCGGAAACGGCGGGCGCAGATGAAGCTGCCGCAGGGTCAGGGGCAAGATGCTTTTCAATAAAATCAACGGTATACATGAATGTTTCTTTTTGCGCGGCAGCGCTTTTTACTGAAAGGCAATACGCCTCTCCTTCTCCCAGGAATACATAGCGGATATAGGCAAGCCCTCCTTCCGCTGTTTCCCCAGCCAAAGAAAACCAGCTATCCTGCTGCCTGAGCTGTTTCTTAAAAAGCGTTTTATACGCTTTAGATTCCTCATCATAATAGGATTTTATATCAGGGCTCTCTGAGACAAAAACTTTCTGTAAGGTAATTTTTGTATATTCCCTATCCCCATCGGACTTATTGTCGGCATGAAATGTTCCGGAATCATCAATGCCTGCATTCCATTGCCCAGGAGGAAGTTCAAGCACAAATGTTTCTGATGCGCTTTTGTATACAGGCTTATCAGGATGCAAAAACACTTGCCTTGTCCCTGCATGTCCTTGAAAATATGCCGCAAAAATCATGACCATTGCCAACAGCAGCTTTTTCATGTTCCCTCCTCACAGGATCAGCATACGCAAACAATGCCTTATGAATTGCCTATACTGAAATCTATTCTTTTTCAAGGAAAGCGCAAAAACACGTCTCTTCCTCTGCCATAAGCCAGGATCGGGATGCTTTCCATGCCTGAAATACACCGCAGGATGCCATTCCATCACGGTTTTGCGAACTTGACATTCCGCTGGCGGCAAAGCTACTTGTACAGGGCTGCCATGCAGGCATTTCCGGCCATGGCACATCAATACCCGGAGGAAATCCATGAAAGAGCTGCGCACAGTAACCATCGTCGGCATGGGCGCCCTTGGCATTATGTACGGCAAGGCATTTGCAGACTGCCTTGGGGCAGGCGCCGTCTCCTTTGTCATGGATCAGCAAAGGTATGAAAAATACAGGGGAAAAAGCGTGCTCTGCAATGGAGTGCCAACGTCATTTACCCTGGTCAGGGCAGAAGAGGCAGTCCCGAGCGACCTTGTGCTTGTTGCCGTAAAAGGCACGGGGTTGGCAGGCGCCATATCGACCATGCGGCGCTGCGTTGGCCCTGAAACTGTCTTGATTTCCGTGCTGAACGGCATTTCAAGCGAAGAAGTTCTTGCCAGCGCCTTTGGCGCAGAAAAAATCGTATACGCTGTCGCCCAGGGTATGGACGCCATAAAATTCGGCAGCGAACTCACCTTCAGCCAAAGAGGCGAACTCCGTATTGGCATCACGAAAACAGGGCGCCAGGACAATCTTTCCGCGCTGGAGCAGCTCCTTGACAGGACAGGCATCGCCTGGGTGGAAGAAGCGGATATCCTGCGCAGGCTCTGGGGAAAACTCATGCTCAACGTGGGCATTAACCAAACCTGCATGGCCTACGGCTGCACTTACGGAGATGCCCTGGCTCCAGGAGAAGCCAACAGGACGCTCGTGGCCGCTATGCGGGAAGTCATCGCCGTGGCCCAGGCAGAAGGCATTGCGCTGACTGAGCAGGACCTGCATGGCTATCTTGCGCTTCTTGGCACGCTGCGCCCAGAGGGCACGCCTTCCATGGGGCAGGACCGCATAAAGCGCCTCCCCTCTGAAGTTGAGCTTTTTTCCGGCACCATCAGGCAGCTTGCACGCAGGCATAAGCTCGTTGTGCCAACCAACGATTTCCTGTACCAGCGCATCAGGGAAATTGAAGCCGGCTATGCTCCTGAAGAAAAATAAGCCCGCCTCTGCAATCCTGAAAAAACGCTAAGCCTTTTCGATCTGTGCCAAGTCGGGGGTGTATTCTATGCCCGCGGCAACCTTTTTTGCCAGCTCATGGCTGCCAAGCTTCTGCAAAAGGCGCATTCCTAGCTCAAGCCCTGAACTGACGCCGCCCGAGGTCATGATCTTCCCCGCCTCCTCTACTTTCCGCCCTGAAACGGTGATGCCAGGATAGCCGCCCAGTTCTTCCCTGGCGTTGGCGTGTGTAGCCGCACGTTTTCCGGCAAGCAAACCTGCCTCCGCCAGTATCAGGGCTCCAGTGCATACGGAGCACACATGCACCGCGTTTGCGGACTGCTTTTGGATAAATGCCAAAAGATGCGCATTGTGCATGGCCTTCAGCCGTCCCTTGCCCCCGGGAAGGATCAGGACATCCAGCTGCGGGCACTGATCCCACGTGCTGTGCGGCAGAAAAGACAGCCCATTGAAAGCCCTTACAAGCCCGGGAAATTCCCCAAGGAGCTGGACCGTGCAAAAGCCAGGCTCCACTTTGTTGGCATAGGAAAGCACTTCATAAGGGCCAATAAAATCCAGTTCCTCAACATCTGGAAAAACAACGATGCCCATCTTATACATAATATAGCCTCATTCACTTTTTGCCGGCATCTATCCAGGCGTATCTACAACACTATGCCTTGCAGTCAGGGGCAGTGTAGGGGACAAGCCCAAAAGCCAGCAGCCCCAAAAGCTAAGCCCCGCAAGGCTTTTGAAACCTTACGGGGCCGGGGTGACACCCTAACTAATGCGATAACATATTGAAAAATATTGTAATATTTTTTCAGTTTTTTTCCGATACCGTCAAAAATACCGTCATTTTTCATCGGTACCCCCCCTCAAGGCGTCTTTTTTCTCCATGGCAGCCTCTCCATTCTCTGAAAAAATATTCTTTCCCTTCATATCCTTTTTTGAACTGGTTAAGCAAGCCCGCCGCATGGCAGCGCAACGCCTCAGCTTCAGCTTGCCGGGTTCGGCAGGATGTACCAGGCAGGCAGCGCAGCGAGCCAGGAAAGGAAAGCCGCGCATGGTGGCGGCGTCCTGAATGAGATCCGGCAGGAAGGCAGGGCTTCACGTCCTGGCGGGGTCCGCAGCGGCGGCGGTGTTCGCCCTGGCAATGTCCCCGCGCTGATAGTGTCCGCAGCCTGGCAGCCTTCAGCATGGCCAGCGCAGCGCCTCAGCTTCATCATGCCGGCAGGGTAAGCCGGATCCGCGTTACCCCTGGCAGCCCTCTGCGGTGGAAGTTCTCCGCCGCCGCCTCTCAGTTTTCTTTTTCGCCCGCCTCCCCGCCGTCATCATCCGGCAGGAAAAGCGTATAGCAGCGAGGGCGTCCCATGCCTGGCAGGGTTGGCGGCTTGCGGGTAAAGCTGTTGCTATCTCCCCTCAGAAGCAGGCCCTTTGCATAAAGCAGCGCCGCAGCCCGCTTTGCCGAATGGCCCTTGCAGACTTCCGCCCTAAAACTTTCCGGCAGGATAAAAAAGAACGTCCCCGGGGTGCCGTTCTCATCTGCGCCAGCCGCCCGGAAGCCTACGCGGTTGATGCACTTATCCGCAGGGGCTTCAAGATTTTGAAAGCGGTCTTGCCCGTGCTGCTCAAGGAAAAGCTGGACCTGCTTCAGAATGTCGGCATCCTCCGCAGCGCCCACGCCACCGCGAATTTCAAGCCATGCGGCAAAGCATTTGCGCACGGCCGCCAGCGCCTCCCCCTCTGCCCAGGGCAGCAAGCCCCATTCCGCAGCCATTTCAGCCGCCGCAGCGCAGAGCAGAAAGCGCTTTGCCCCTCGCTTGACCTGGTTCCCAGCGTCCGCAGGGCAAAGCCTTGAAACGTCCCCGGCATAGGCTCGCAGGCTCGGAAGCACGTCCGCCCGCCGTTTCTGCAATTCGGCAAGAAAGGCGGTTGCCGCGTGTCCGTAGTCTGTGGCAGCGGCGGCCCTGATTGCGTCCGCAAAGCGCAGCGAGTCAGGGAAGCCGTGCAAGTCTTCAAAGAGTCCCAGGCCCGCGCCGGCATCCCCCGGCACGTCAATCAGCCTCACTTGCTGGCCGGCCATAGGCCGCCCGCCTTCCTCCGCGATCTTGTCAGCAAGGCCGTTTTCCCCGGTGGAAAGCACGATCAAGCGCCAGCTTTGCGCCGCCCGTATGCTTCCATCCTGGCAGGCACGGCTTTTCCCCATGCCGTTAGCCAGCATATAGGCCGCCTCCTGGACGGTCCGCGCGGGTGCCTGGTCTATTTCGTCTAAGGCTAGCAGGGCGTCAGAATGGAGCGCAGCCAGCCCTTCAAGCCCGTTGGACGTTGCCCGCCAATTCTGGACATAGCCGCCGGAAGCTGAACCACGCCCCCAGACAGACGCCGCCGCGATCAGCGCCGTTGTTTTGCCAATGGTGCTATTGGACGTAAAATTGAATCCGCCGCTTTCCATGTTGCACAAGTCCAGCAATGGAGCAGCGAGCGCAGCGCCTATGGCCAGCATCAAGCGCGAATTGCCCCGCGCCCATGCGGCAACGGTATGTTGCCAGCCTTCCAGGGTGCCGGCAGATTGAAAGGGGTTGTGCGGGGTCTGGACTTGCAGCACAAGCCTTTCTTTCCCCTCTTCCGCATGGTCAGCGCCGCCAGGATACAAAACCATATTGTCTGGAAAGACAAACGCGCCCCCATGCCAGCCGGTGCGGGGTACGCATAGCGCCCGCTTTTGAGTCCTGTAGGAAGTAAGAAACAGGGCAAGCAGCCGCCGTGCCTTTGCGCCGGGTGCGCCGCTCCATCCTTCCGCAGCCAAGCGCCCACGCCATACAGAAGG
>JAGADT010000145.1 GCA_017613475.1 Desulfovibrionaceae bacterium
CGCTGCATGGAGGAGGATATTCCCATTATCCTTTGCAGCCAGGCAGGGTATTATGCCTCT
This sequence comes from Desulfovibrionaceae bacterium, assembly GCA_017613475.1. GTDB lineage: Bacteria > Desulfobacterota > Desulfovibrionia > Desulfovibrionales > Desulfovibrionaceae > Avidesulfovibrio. Next base: position 61 of record JAGADT010000145.1, read on the forward strand.
GAAATTCTTCCGGAAAGCCCCTCCCGGCGCGAAAGGCTGCGCGCCCATATCCGCGCGTGGGATGCCATGGGCGAAGAGGGCAGGCTGGATGTGGCCAGGGCGCTTATCTGGGCCAAAATAACCGCCTGCGCGGAGTGCTATGCCGCGCTTGATTCAGGGGGCAGCCTGGGGCGTGATGCCGGCAGCGCGCTCAGTGCGGTCCAGGCTGCGGAGCATTACACGGCGCTTTTGGGCGCGGAGGGGCGCTTTGCCAAAACCTGCTTCCCCCTGGTGAATGCCGGGCTGCCTGAGCCTTTTCTCAGCGAGGCACGTCTGCCGGGGCAGAAGGCGGACCGCTGGAACTGCCTCCTGGACGGGATTTCTTCCTTAATGTTCAATCATTTGTGCATGACGCTCCGTGCCGAAGGCCTGGATCCTTTCCTTGGATTCCTGCACAGGCAATACATGCGCTACGAAACGCTTGCGGCAGACCTGCAGGAGCTCTTCCGCCCCGAGCTGGATATGCTGCTGCGGGCATTTGTCCTGGAAGGGGGCGCTGCCGTGGAGGATTTTGAGCAGAAAGGGGAGTCCTTCAGGCTTTCAGGGGAGCTGCGCAAACGGCTGATTGCGGAATTTGAGCGCTGGCTTTCCACGCCTGGCCCGGATGGCACGGCCCGCCGGAACCTTATTGATGAGCTTGTGCGCCGGCTCCGCCGCTTCCTTTGCCAGGGCAAAAGCCTGAGCCTGCTTGTCTGCGGCCGCTGGCGGCGAGCCTCTGCCTGCGCCCTGAATGGCTGAAGGGCTGGCGGCGCACAGGCTCTTTAGCGCCGGTGCTGCCCGCTGCGGAGCCTGCTGCCGCAGGCTTTTCAATCCGTTTTGCGCGCTGCCTGAAGCAGGGCAAAGGAGAGCGTCATGCGCCAGCCTTCCGATAAGGTCATCATTTCCCTTCCCGACGGGCGGAACGCCGAGGCCCAGGCGCCCGTCATTGTTTCGGCCAGCCGCAGCACGGATATCCCCGCCTTTTATGCCGATTGGTTCTTCAGGCGCCTTGAGGAGGGCTATTCCATCTGGAAAAACCCCTTCAACGGCAGGCCTGTGCTTGTTTCGTACGCGGCCACGCGCTTCATCGTGTTCTGGTCCAAAAACCCGCGCCCCCTCCTGCGGCACCTTGGCAGGCTTAAGGAGCGCGGCATCGGCTGCTATGTGCACTTTTCGCTGAACGACTATGTGCGCGAGGGCTACGAGCCGAACGTGCCCCCTGTTGAACAGCGCCTGGATACGTTCAGGAGCCTTGCGGAAACGCTGGGCCTGGGCGGCGTGATCTGGCGCAATGATCCGCTGCTCATGACCGACCGCCTGGGCATGGATGAGCTGCTGCGCCGCGCAGAACGCATTGGGGACGCCCTTAAGGGCCATACGGAAAAGCTGGTCTTCAGCTTTGCCGACATTTCGCCTGTGGCTGCCGCAAACCTGCGCCGTGCGGGCGTTGCCTGGCGCGCGTGGACGGTGGACAGCATGAAGGAATACTCCAAAGAGCTTTCCCGCCTCAATGAAAAGTGGGGCTATGCGCTCGCCACCTGCGCTGAGGCGGTGGACCTGGACGAATTTGGCATTGCGCATAACCACTGCGTGGATGAGGAGCTTATTATCCGTCGCGGGTATAAGGACGCCGCGCTGATGAAGCATCTTGGCGTTAAGGTGGTGGACCCCGCGTCTTTCCTCTGCCCTGTGCCAAAGCCTGCCGGCGCGCTTGACCTTGGCGGCGGGCTCTATGCCCTGAAGAGCCGGGATAACCGCGACAAGGGCCAGCGCACGGCCTGCGGCTGCATCAGGAGCAAGGATATTGGCGAATACAGCACCTGCCGCCATTTCTGCGTGTACTGCTATGCCAACGCGGCCCCTAAAAAGGTGCTGGAAAACTGCGCGTTCCATGTGGCAGATCCAAACGCGGCAAGCATTACCGGGACGATTGCCGCCCCTGTGCGGCAGGCCTAGCGGGGCTTTTAACACGCGAAAAAGGCCGGATGGGCTGTTTTACAGCGTCCGGCCTTTTTTATGCGCCTTGGTCAACGTGCGGCGTTATCTGCCGTTTTCTTCCTTTGAGAAATACACGTCGATGATGTTGGCGTTTTCTTCGCGGGTATAGGCCTGGTGCGCGGTGACACTGCGGATGAGGTAGATGCCAAGCCCGCCGATGGGCCGGCTTTCGGCATCCAGCTCAAGGTTCGGGGTCGGGGCGTCGGCAAAGGGGTTGAAGGGCTTGCCCCAGTCCGTAACGGAAAAGCACAGGTATGTTTCGCCGTCAAAAAAGATTTCGCGCAGCCGTATTTCCGCCTTTCCTTCTGTTCCGTCCTGGTAGGCGTAGCTGAATACGTTGACCAGGAGCTCTTCCGCGGCAAGTTCAAGCTTGGGGAGGAGATGCCTGTACTGCTGCGGGATATGTTCCGCGAGGAACTTGTTGACGACGGCAAGCTGTTCGGCCCCGGCAGGCACATGAAAGATGGGCATACAAAATCTCCGGCGTGGAGGTGGACGTTCAGCGGAGGCTGTCCAGGGCTTCTTCACGCGTGGGATACACGTGCAGGATGGAGGTGAATCCCGAAAGCTTGAACATGTCCGCCACCATGGCCTGCATGGAGCAGAAGGCCAGGGACGAGCCGTTTTTCTTGCTGGACTTTTCAAGCATGAGGATGCCGCGCAGCCCGGCTGAGCTGATGTATTCCAGCCCGCCCAGGTCTATCACGAATTTTTGGGCTCCCTCTGCCAGGAGCTTCTGGCAGGTCTCGGAAAAGTCGTTGACCGTTGTGGCGTCCATCCGCCCTGAAACGGCCAGGACCGTTATTCCGTCTGTCGTTGCGATATCTATCTGCATGGTCAAAACTCCTTTAATGATAGCTGAGAAGAAGCCCCTGGCTGATTTTGAGCCAGCCATCCAGCGTGACGAAGAGCAAGAGCTTGAAGGGCAGGGAGATTGTCGTCGGCGAGACCATCATCATGCCCATGGCCAGGAGGATGTTGGAAATGATCAGGTCGATGGCAATGAACGCGAGGTAGAGCACAAAGCCAATCTGAAAGGCCCGGGTCAGCTCGGTAATGGTGAACGAAGGGATCAGGATGAGCAGGTTGTCCTTGCTGATCAGGTGATGCCTGTTTGGGGGCCATATCCGCCGCGCCGTGTTCACGAACATATTGCTGGCCTGTTCGGACGTGTTAGCCGCAAGGAAGCGCCTTAGCGGGGGCGAGGCCTGGTCAAGCATGTTCAATACGTCCGCGGGGCCGGCTTTCTGCGGGACAGGCATTTTCTTGAGGATGTCCGCGGTATCCATGGCAACTGGCGCCATGATGAACACGGTCAGCACAATGGCGAGCCCGTTCATGACCATGGCCGGCGGCACCTGCTGCACGCCCAGGGCGTTGCGCACAAGCGACGTGACCACGACGATTTTCACGTACGACGTGACCATCATGATGAAAAACGGGGCCAGCCCAAGAAGCGAAAGCCCGATCAGGAGATAGAGCGGGTTGATGTCAAGCATGCGGCGCCTGCCTTTACAGCGTGTGCAGCACCTGAACGCCCAGGGTTCCGTTCATGTCAACCAGCCTGCCCTGCGCAAGGGCCTTGCCGTTGACGCGGATGGTCACGGGCGAGTTGGTGTCGCAGCCAAGCGCAAAGGTATAGCCGGGTTCAAGGGCGGAAAGGTCGCCCAGGGTTATCAGCCTGCGTTCAAGCTCAAAGCTGAGGCGCAGCTCAAGGTCAGAGGTCTCGGTAGGTTCCATTGTGTCTTCCGTAAGGGGTGAGGTTAAGGCCGCGTTTGTGCCTTCCAGGGCGCACGTTGCGCAGAGGCAGCCCCCGCCGTGCCAGATGCGCGCCAGGAGAGCCTTGGGCAGCTTCCAGTCCTCGGGGATGAGCACGTCATCCGGTGCAAGGGAACTGACGGCGTCCCTGGGCAGGCGCACAAAGCCGGCTTCAAGGGAGAGCTCTAGGGGAATGCGGGGCGCGAGCGGGACGAGAAAGCCGTTTTTCCGCAGCGGCAGGACATTGAAAAGGCTGGATACGGCCGCGGCAGAGGCGCTTTTGGCAAAGGAGAGGCGCACAAGCAGCGTTTCGCTTTCTTCCGCGGCTCCTGCCTGGGCGCTGTCCCGCCGCTTTTCCTGCATGTGAGGCCAAGGCAGATCCTGGCCGCGGCGTTTTGGCTCTGCATGCCGGAGAAGCGCACGGAGCGGATGGCAATGGAGGCGCTGAGCGCCGCGCCGATGGACTGCAGCAGGGGGGCGAGCAGCGCCTGGGCCAGGGCCCCGCGCACGCCCTCAGGGAGGAGCCGTTCATCCGGCAGGGCGTCCTGCACGGGCAGCCCGGCGAACGCGCTGTGATAAAGCAAAAAGGATGTGCCGTCTGCCTCAGCCAGGCAGCTGTGCCCGTTGATGTCAAGTTCAAGCGCGCAGCGCGGAGTGAATTCGGCGCAGAAGGGCAGGAGCGAAACGGCGCATTCCGCCCGCCCCAGGCGCACAAAGGCCGGGATGTTCCGGATGCTCAGGCTGTTGTAAAGGAGCGCGTTTTCCGGCGGCAGGGCAGGGGCGCTGTATGGGGGGAGGGGGCGTGTTTCAGGCATGGTCGGTCACAGGAAATCTAGCGTTCATCAGGTTCGTAGCCGGCATAGCCTCTGGAGTGCTGCCTGCTGTCATTTTGCTCTTGCGGGGTGTTGTCTGTTACGGTGACGCGGACCTCAGCGCGTTCCTGCGTTTCCAGGAGCTGCTTCAGTTCGCCCTGCGCGGCAACAAGCGTCTGGAATGCGGAGGGATCGTTTGCCTGCAGCGTCACCGAAAGGGCGCCTGCCGCGTCCCTGTTCAGCACAATATCCGTGCCGTGCAGGAACTGGGCGTTCAGCGTCAGGCGGACTTCATGGCTGCCCTGTTCCGGGGCTGATACAAGGATCCGTTCCACCATGTTTTCCAGCATGGTCTGGTCTGCGTGCGCGGGCCCTTCCGGCGCGGTGGACGCCTGGGCTGCGCCGGCCGCGGGCATGGGTTCCGCACGTCGCGCCATTTCAGAAAAAAGGCTGTGGAGCGAGGCCGAATGCCCGTCGGGCGCGCTGTTTTCCTGAACGCGCTTATCCTCATGGAGCGCTGCATGCAGCCTGTCTGAAGATTCGGAGAGCCTGCCTGCGGCTGATTCCCGGCTGCGGGGATCCGGCTTTGCAAAGCCGCTTGCCAGGTCGTGCCTGGTCATTGGCTCATCCAGGGCGTTCGGTCGGTTAAATATCGTCCGTTCCGGGATTCCGTTTTCGCTGGGCATGGCATCCCTCTTGGCATTTGTTTCGGCGGCAGCAAGGCTGCTTTGATTCACTTCGTTTGAATCAAGAGCCGGGCCAGCGGCGGAAGGCTGCGCGTGGGGGATGTC
>JAGADT010000146.1 GCA_017613475.1 Desulfovibrionaceae bacterium
CAACTGCCTCCCTTGCTTCAATAGGGTCGCCCCTCCCGCAGGGGCGTGGATTGAAACGACTCCGGAGTGCTGCACGGAGCTTCCAGCGCTACGTCGCCCCTCCCGCAGGGGCGTGGATTGAAACAAAAAAAGGTTTTTTCCCGTCTATTTTGATTGCCGGTCGCCCCTCCCGCAGGGGCGTGGATTGAAACAACGGAGACGTTATTGTTATCCGCCGTGCCGAGATCGCTCCCTGCGGGGGCGTGTTGCCTTTCGCCGTAGATATGGATAAGGTCCCGCCCGTGGGCACGGCTTCCGAAAGGAGGTTATGCCTATGAAGCACTTCTTCCGGGATGTGCTCGTCGCTGTTGTGGCGGGCATCATCGTGGCTGTGGTGGTCCGCCTAATGGGCCTGTAAAACACAGTTGCCCCGGCAGGAGAGGCTTCCTGTCGGGGCGCAAAACTTGTAGCTGTTAAGCCGCGGGGGACGTGCCCCACGGGGAGGAAGGTGTACCACCACTTTCCTCCCCTTCTTTATGCGCATTATTCAGCACGCCGTCAAGAGCTGGAAGGACCGCTTTTCAGCATGGGCAGCCAAGTCCATGCCTGGGCCGGGGAGGGTGTTATTCTCCGTAGGGCCCCTTACAGGCCGCGATAATAAGGTGCACTGGTTCAGACTTGACCTGACAGGCGGCCGTTTTGATGAAAAACGGAAGGCATTGTCAGATCAAATCGAAACGAATTTAATTCAGCGTTTGGCGTAACCCAATCCCTACAGCAGCGATCCCTGCCTGATGCCGGCCATGCGGGCAAGCTCCACCGGCCGCATGTTCAGCATGGGAATGAACCCGTCGCCTTCCTCCATCCAGGCATTGATATCTTCCAGGATCAGCGGCATGCGGTCATGCACGGGAGCCATGCTGCGGTTTGCCGCCGTTGTAAGGATCACGAAGCAGGACTTGCCGCATATCCCCGCCAGGTACATCTGCCTGCCGTCTGGCCTTGTGAACGTGTATTTAACCTTGTCCCTGTCCCAGTCATGAAAGCAGTCCGCGGGAATGGCGATGCGGCGGCAAAGGAGGGACTCCCTGAACAGCGTTTTCTCCAGGGCCGTTTCAGACCTGGCGTTGATGACCAGCCTGCCGTCCGCGAGCCTGAACCCAAAGCGCATCTGAACGCCCGGGCGGCCTGCGGCGATCACCAGGGTTTCGTCCAAAGGGCGCACGTTCCTGCCCTGGAAATTAAATGAACAGCACATAAGGGAGACCTCAGCACTTTGCCTCGGCGATTTCTTTCCATGACGTCGTATAGGCGGGCGACTTATGCTCCTGCCGCAAAGCCCATGCGCCTCTGCCCAGCCCCTCGGCACCAAAGGCAACGGTGCCGCGGCCATAGCGGCGGTTTACGGCATCAAGCGATGCCATGAGGTGATTGCGGCGGGCAATCTGCTCCTCGGAAGCCATGGACAGGAGGCTCCCCTGCATTCTGGCGGCTTCGCAGATGTCAAAGAGCATGACGCCGGCCTTGCCGTATGGAACGCCTGCCCTGAACATGGCCTCAACGGCTGATTCCGCCGCCCGGATGAATTCACTTGTGTCGCTGGTCGGGCAGGCAAACACAACCTGCCGCGAATCGCTGACAAAGGGCTGACGGAAATATGAAGTCTGGATGAAAACGCTCATCGCGCAAGCCTTCAGCCCTTCCGCGCGCAGCCGTTCCGCGGCCCTGGCGGAGAAAGACGCAGCGGCCTGCCTGAGCAGAGCCTTATCAGTGATCTTTTCGCCAAAGGAACGGGTGCAGACCAGCGTTTTGCGTACAGGCGGATGCAGCATGTCATCCTCAATGCAGGGATGCCCCCGCAGCTCCGCCTGCGTGCGCCAGCCTGCGATCGTGAGGCGCTTCTTCACCCAGGACTCATCGGCGTGCTTCAGGTCGTACACGGTCCTGATGGCAAAACGGCTGAGCAGCGCCGCCGTCCTGCGGCCGACGCCCCATACTTCTTCTACGGGAATACGCCTGAAAATGGCATCGAGCTCCTCTTCCGGGCGCAGGAGGGAAAACACGCCCGAAGGCAGCTTCTTGGCCCCGTGGCTTGCAAGCTTCGCCAGGGTGCGGGTCCTGGCAATCCCCACTGAAACGGGGACGCCAACCCACTGCAGCACCCGGGAGCGCATCTCCCGCGCAATATCCATCGCGTTGTGAGCCTGGCCTGGAGGCAGCTTAACAAAGCATTCGTCGATGCTGTACTGCTCAACATCCACGCCAGCGACAGCGGCTATGGTGCGCATCACACGGCTGGAAATGTCCCCATACAGGGCAAAATTCGATGAAAAGACCGTGATGCCGTATTTCCGGATCTCCCGCCTGAGCTTAAAGGCGGGCTCCCCCATCCTGATGCCCAGCGCCTTGGCCTCGCTGCTCCTGGCAATGACGCAGCCATCGTTGTTGGACAGGACGATCACCGGCCTGCCCGCCAGGTCAGGCCTGAAGACCCTCTCGCAGCTGGCGTAGAAGTTGTTGCAGTCAATGAGCAGGTGGATGGATCCGGCAGGCATTTCTTTCACGCGGCCGCGTCCGCTTAATCACAGCTTGTGCAGTGCAAAGGTCACCACGCCCCAGATATGCACGTACTCCCTGTTCGTAATGTCAAACTTCGGGTAGTCCGGGTTCTCCGGGGCAAGATACACGCTTCCGTTTTGCCTCAGGAGCCTTTTAACGGTCAGCTCCCCGTCAATGGCGGCGATCACGATGCGCTTGTGGTCGGCAGGCACGGACCTGTCCACAACCAGGATGTCGCCGTCAAAAATGCCGGCGCCGGTCATAGAATCGCCGCTGGCACGGAGGAAGAAGGTGGCGGCCTCGTTCTTTACCGCGTAGCTGTGGAGGTTCAGCGCCTGCTCGACATACTCTTCCGCAGGCGATGGAAAGCCCGCCTTTACCGGGGAAAGGTAAAGCGGACAGCCTGGGCTGCCGTCAGGCTGGGCAGCCTGACCGATGATGACGGCTCTTGTTTCTTTGATGCTCATGCAGGCATGATAGGCTTTTGAACCGCCTCCCGCAACATGGGGAAGGAAAACCTGCCCCCGGCACAAAAAACTCCGGCTGACGGCTCTTGGGGCATCAGCCTGAGGCTTTTTTCCATTTTTCGCCTTGCGTGCGGGGAATGGTGCTGGAAAAGAAAAAAGCACTTGCGGCGTTATGCCGTAAGTGCCTGTTTTTTCCTGGTCGGAGCGACTGGATTCGAACCAGCGACCCCCTGCTCCCAAAGCAGGTGCGCTACCATGCTGCGCCACGCTCCGGCGCCCCTGACGCTTTTATTCAGGTGCATGAACGGCGTTTTTCCAAGGCCGTGGCTCAATGAACGTGAATAAGAACGGCGCCGTCGCGCTTTATATCTCAGTTGAAAACAAAAGTCCATGCGCCTTGCCGGGCTTTCCGCGGATTTCCCCGCAGACTTGCCTTCCCCGCTCACGGGAGGTGCTTTGCGGCGCAGGGCACAAAAAAGGGCGCTCCCGCATGCGCAGGAACGCCCTCTTTACATCAAATAAAGCGGAAACTACCGGGCAACAACGCGGAAGTCGTCACGACGGTTCTTCGCCCAAACAGCCGGGCCGGAACCGGGAACAGCCGGACG
>JAGADT010000147.1 GCA_017613475.1 Desulfovibrionaceae bacterium
CGGATGCATATCCAGACAGCCATCCTGGAATGGGTGTTCCAGGACTAATCCTGCACGATCCGTTCACGCGGGGAAGAGTTCCCCGCGTGAACGCCCCTTCCCCTTCCGCCCATGCCAAACAGCCTGTGCCTGCTCCATGCCAGCCCGCGCAAACATGGCAATGGCGCAGCCATCTGCGCAGCCATCGCCTCCCACCTTGCCCAAAGGGGCTTTTCCGCCCGGCTTGTGCACCTGGAAGCGGAACACATCCACCCCTGCACAGCCTGCGGAAGCTGCGCAGAGAATCCCGGCCGCTGCATCTACGATGCGCTTGAAGGCGACCTGGCGCGCCAGGTGCTGGAAAGCATAGCGCAGGCTCCCGCCCTGCTCATTGTCGCGCCGGTGTGGTTTTACGGGCCTCCGGCCCACCTCAAGGCGCTTATCGACCGCAGCCAGCTTTTCTGGGAACAAAACGGCGGCCCCATGCAGGGGCCTCAGCGCCCTGCCTGGAATGTCCTTACCGCCGGGCGCCGGAAAGGGGAGCGCCTCTTTGAAGCCGGCAGCCTCATCCTGCGCTGCTTTGAACGCCAAATGGGCTTTGCCCCAAAAGAAGGGCTTGAACTGCGGGGGCTGGACAGCCCCGGAGACTTTTCTGCCTCCGCGGAAGCGCAGGAACAGCTCAAAGCCTGGAGCGCCGGGCTGAAATGGGCATGACGCTGCCAAAATTTCTGCGGCATCTCCTGCTGCTGGATGAACGCCGCTGCCCGCTCTGCCTTGAACCCTTTGTTCCCTCAGGCAAGGCCGGGCAGCCCTTCTGCCCCGAGTGCCTGAAAGGGCTTACGGAAGCCCAGGGGCCATGCTGCGAGGGCTGCGGGCGCCTGCTGCAGAGCCCTTCAGCATACTGCGGGACATGCCTCCAGTCTCCCCCGCCCTGGCTTGCCTTACGGCGCATCGGCCCCTACCGCAGGCTCCTGCGGGGCGCTGTCCTGCGCGGCAAATTTCATGGGGACATCGCCCTGCTTACGGCACTGGGAATGCTCCTGGGCAGCCTTATCCAGGCCAGGCCCTTTCCCAAGGCCCCGGAAGCCATCGTGCCTATTCCCCTGCACCCCGCCCGCCTGCGGGAACGGGGCTTCAACCAGTCCCTGGAAATCTCAAGGGGGATCGCCAAAACGCTTGGCCTGCCCCCTGCCCCTGCCCTGCTGGAACGCATCCGCAATACCCCCTCGCAGCGGACCTTAAAAAGGGCCGGCAGGATGGCGAACCTCAAGGACGCCTTCCTGAGCCGCCCTGAAGCCCGCGGAAAGCACATTCTCCTCATTGACGATGTGATGACAACGGGCAGCACACTGAGAATAGCCGCAGACACGCTGCTTAATGCCGGCGCAGCCTCTGTGAGCGTGGCTGTCCTGGCCAGGGACTGACCTTGCCAACCTGGATTTTCCCCCTGAAAGGATACCCGAATGATTCCCCTGCCTGATTCCATACGCTTCCGGGAGCTTGGCGAAAGCTATGCCGCGGCCCTGGCCGAACTGGAAGCCGTATGCTTTCCAAACCACGGATGGAGCGCTGAGGATATGCGGAACATGTTCAGCCAAAACGCCTTCAGGGCCTACGGGCTTCTTGAAGGCAGCGGGCTTGCCGCCTACACCACGCTCTTTCACGTTGCAGATTCCATTGAAATCCTTAATATTGGCGTGCTCCCGGAACGGCGCTGCCAAAAGCTTGGCAGGGCCTTGCTTGAACGAGTCTTGCGCCGGGAAGCCGAAACAGGCATACTGCGCGCATTCCTTGAAGTCAGGGTCGGCAACACGCCGGCAATACGCCTTTACGAAGGGCTTGGCTTTGTCCGCACCTGCCGCAGGCGCGGCTATTATGCCGATACAGGCGAAGACGCGCTGCTCTATGAACTTGCGCTGCCGCAGCCTTTATGAACACCCCCTCAACTTTTCGAGAAGGATCGCTTCCATGAAAACAATCATCGCCGCCAACTGGAAAATGTATAAGACCCGCGCTGAGGCCGCGGAAACAGGCCGCGACCTGGCCAGCCGCCTGCAAAGCCTGAAAACCGACCGCATGGTGCTGGTCTTCGCGCCCTTCACGGCCATTGCCGCGGCGGCGGACGAGCTGCGCCCCTTTGCCGCTGTTGGCGCCCAGGATGTGTACCCCGCGCTGGAAGGCGCCTTTACCGGCGAAATCTCGCCGGCCATGATCAAGGACTGCGGCGCTGAGTGGGTGCTCACAGGCCATTCGGAACGCCGCCACATCCTGCATGAATCTTCAGATTTCGTGGGCCAGAAAACGGCCTTCGCCCTTAAGGAAGGCCTTTCCGTCATGCTCTGCATCGGCGAGACCCTGGCGGAGAGGGAAGCAGGGCAGCTGGAGCGGGTCCTGAGCAGCCAGCTTGAGCCGGCCCTCCGCGACCTGCCCAAAGACATCCTGGCCGACCGCTTTGCCATTGCCTATGAGCCTGTCTGGGCCATCGGCACGGGAAAGGTCGCCTCTGAAAGCGACATTGCAGAAGCCCACGGCATGATCCGCAACCTCCTGAGCAAATTCCTGGGATCCGTTGCCGGCAGCATCCCCCTGCTCTACGGCGGCAGCGTGAAGCCGGCCAATGCCCCGGCCATCCTCAAACTTGACAATGTAAATGGTCTTCTGGTAGGTGGAGCTTCTTTAAAGGCTGAAAGCTTCAGCCAGATTGTGACGGCCTGAACCGGCCGGACCACGCCGCATCCTGCAAGAACATCCTGAACGTCATGTGCCTGCCGTATCGCTGCAAGCGGCAAAAACGGGAGCTTCCGTGAATACTCTTATCCTTTCTCTGCATGTCATCGTGTGCATCCTGCTGGTGATCCTTGTGCTGCTTCAGGCTGGCAAGGAAGGCATGGGCGTCATTTTTGGCGGGGGCAACAGCTCCGTCTTCGGAAGCGCCGGAGCAGGCGGCATCCTTGCCAAGCTTACGGCCTTCATGGCCATCCTTTTCGTCGGCACCTGCCTCTCGTACAACCTGCTGACCAAAAGCGGCAGCAAGCAGGATTCCACCATCCTGGACGTTCAGCTTGAAGATGCGGCAAACACGCCCAAGGCGCAGCAGGAAACACCGGCTGCCTCCCAGCCCAAGCCGGCGCCTGCCGCAGAGCCTGCAGTGCAGAAACCTGCATCACAGGAGCCTGTAGCCCAGGAACCTGCAAAGCAGGCCCAGCAAAGCAAGCCGGCCGGCGCGTCTTCAGCCTCCGCTGCAAAGGAAGCGCCCAAGGCTGCGGCGCCTTCCACCGCAAACGGAAAGAAGCAGAACTAACGCTTCCCGCTTTCAGCCAGAGCTGAAGACATTCCATAAAAAACAAAGGCTGTCCCTTTTAAGGGGCAGCCTCTATTTTTGGCCAGGCTCCGCGTTCACCTGGACAGGCACTTTCTCCTGCGACCTCCTGCGCACGCCGATGATATTGGGCAGCAGAAAGCCGTTTGGCAGCAGGTCGCCTTTGCCGCGCCCGCTCCATACGTACATCTTCTCCCCCTCGCGCACCGCAAGGGAGGCCTCGCTCCCGCCCTCAACATACATCGTCTGCTTAAGGTCAAGGGGCAGGGCGATCAGGCTCTCGGCCAGGAAAGAAACGCTCACCGCCTCCCGGCAGTGGATGAAAAGGATGCGCCCCTTCAAATCCATGCCCACGGCGGAAACAGGGTGCTCCTCCCCCCTGCCCCTCCAGGGCGAGGTTCCATCGGCTCCGATAAGCCGGAAATTCTGCACGGCCACGGCATAGCGCGGAAGGATCTCCTGCCAGTCGTCTGCCGTGCGGTCCAGCACGGCCGCGCGGGGGAGCTTCCCCTCCCCATGGGGAAGCGCCACAAAAAAAGCCCCGAAGCGTTCTGCCACATGGCTGTTGTTCACCAGGTCCCCAAAGCGGAACAGCCCCGTATGCGTCAGCCCATTCTCCCTGAACATGCCGGCATTGATGGCCGCCACCAGGTTTTCTGACTGCACCCAGTCCCGCAGCGTCTGCATTTTCTTGCCTGGGAACATGGCGCTTACGGCGACAAAATCAAAAATTTCCGGATCAAAACGGGCAATGACCACATGCTTTTCAATGCCCTTCTGCCGGCCAATGGCAAAGCTGCCTATTTCAAAGCCCGGCTCCATGGATTTCCAGGAGGGAATGAAGGGCAGGCTAAACACCGAAGAGCTGCCCGCAAGAAAGAGCGCCGAGCAGACAAGCAGCACCACTCCCCGGCACGCGGTCCTGGCGTGCAGGGAAAGCCATTTCAAAAGCGCGTCAAAGCGCCTTCCCTGAGGCAGCGGCTTTTCCCCAGGCAAAGAATGGTCTGCGGCATTTCGGTGCGTGGACATACGGCTTCGTTATGCTCCGGATAAACGGCTGTGCGTTCCCTGCCTTTTAACCAGCGCGCACAGCAACATCAAGGCGCGGCATGTTCCCTTCAGCAAAGTGCCTTCCAGGCGGCGTCAAGCAGCTCTTCGGGAGAAGCCTGGGCGTCAAGCACTGTGCAGCGCCCTGCGTTCCTTTCCGCCCAGGAAAGGAAACCCTCGCGCACGGCGGCATGGAAACGGAGCGCCTCGGCTTCAAAACGCCCCTCTTCAACAGCATCCCCATTCAGCGCATTCCGCCTGCGGGCGCGCGCAAGGCCCAGTTCCGTCGGCACATCCAAAATAAGCGTGCGGTCAGGCCAAAGCCCGCGTATGGCCATTTCATTCAGCAAAAGCAGCCTGTCAGCATCCAAGCCGCGGCCATAGCCCTGGTAAACGATCGTGGAATCCGCATAGCGGTCGCAGAGGACAACCTGCCCCTGCTCCAGGGCGGGGCGCAGGACTTCTTCCGCATGCTGCGCCCTGTCCGCAAGGAAAAGAAACAGTTCCGCCTCGGCAGACACGCGTGATCGGCTGTCCAGAAGCAGCGGGCGGAGGGCGCGGCCAAGCCCGCTCCCGCCGGGCTCACGCGTGCAGAGCACGGATCTCCCCTCAGCGCGGAAGCGTTCCGCAAGCCCGGCAAGCAATGTGCTTTTTCCGGATCCCTCCATGCCTTCCAGTGTTACAAACATGCGCTCCCTCCGTGCGGCATCATTTCAGCAGCGAGCACTGGCGGTCCTTTGCGGGCCGCGGCTTCCGCTCTGTTTTCACCCGGCCTTTCTTTTTTTCCTGAGCTATCGGCTCCCCTTCAGGCAGCCCGTCCCCGAAAAAGGCGGCGTCACCGGCATCAGACCCCGGCTCTTCCTCCTCAAAAGGGAAGGACGCTTCCTCAGAGGGCGGCCCGAAGATGGCGTCAAAATCCGGAGCAGGGGGCAGGGGGGCGTCGGGTGAAGCAGAAAACCCCTCTTCCTCTTCCAAAAGGCCTTCAGGCGCCGTGTCTTCCTGTTCAGGGGGAAGGTCAGGCTCAGGCAGCCCCTTGTTTCCAGCCTGGACGCCGCCCCCGGCAGGCAAGGATGGGGCAGGCTCCCCAAAGCCCCCGCCGGCTGATCCTCCTGCTTCAAAAAAGGCTGTCTTTTGGGGGCGGAAAAGCTGCCTGTCCAGCGTTTTCTGGTAGCTTGTCCACGCAGAGCCTTCAGGGAGCTCCTCCATGAGCGTGCGGTACTGCGTGAGGCGGGCGTCGATATTGTCGGCGTGATGCAGGGCCAGGGCCTCGGCTGTCTGGGGCAGGCGCGGGGACCCGTACTCAAGCTGCCCATGATGGCTGAGGATCATGTGCTTCAGGTGCAGGCGTAGAGGCTCAGGCACCCCAGCCTGAGACAGGGGGCCGCTGAGATGCTCCACGCCAAGGGCAATATGGCCGATCAGCCGGCCTTCATCGGAATACTCAGGGGAAAAATCCGCCGTAAGCTCCCAAAGCTTGCCCAAATCATGGAAAAGCGCCGCGACAAGGAGAATCTGGCGGTCAAGAAAAGGGTACCTGTCGGCAAGGCTCATGCAAAGCCTGGCCACGCTCAGCGTATGCTCAAGGAGCCCTCCGGCCCAGGCGTGATGGATGCCCCTGGCCGCAGGCGCCCTAAAGAGTCCGGCCCTGATCTCTTCATCTTCAAAGACCAGCCGCACAGCCTCTCTCCAGGGACCGTAATGAAGTTCAGAGCGGCAGAGCCGCTTCACCTCCTCCAGCATCTCAGGCGGCGAAATCCTGCTTGACGCGACAAAACGCGAGGCGTCCACAGCGCTGGCTTCCCTGCCCTCAAGCACACGCATCCTGGTAATGGTAAGCTGCTTCTTCTCCCTGTACAGCTCCACGCGCCCTTCAACTTCAACCAGGCTTCCCGCCGGAATATCGGCAAATTCCCGGCTGAGTGGATTCCAAATGCGGGCTTCCAGGCTCCCCGTGGCATCCTTGAGCTCAAGAAACCAAAAAGGGCCGTTCCGCGCCTGCTTGAGCGCCGCCTCTGCAACCAGAAGCAGCGTCTTTGCATTCGTTCCGGGCGTGATATCGCGAACAAAGGGTAAATGCTGCACCATGGCAGGATCTCTCCGGTGAGGATTGTCTTTTTCCATAAGAAACCTTACGCTTTCAGCCGCAGCAGGGCCTGCGTCCGCACGGCCTTAAAGCTGCCTCCATCCAACGTTTCCTGGGGATGCATCCCATGCGTATTCTTCTTACCAATGATGACGGCATCAACGCCGCCGGCTACAGGGCCATCTTCAGGGCGCTGTCCGCCTGCGGGCATGACGTGCTTCCCGTAGCGCCCATGCAGCAGCAATCCAATGTAAGCAATCACCTTACCGTACGCCAGCCCCTGACCCTGCATGCTGTACGGGACGGGCAGTTCTTGGGCCTTGCCGTAGACGGCACGCCCGGCGACTGCGTGCGGGTTGCCCTTGCAGAATGCTACGCCGGCCCCGCAGAACAGCCAGACCTGGTTGTATCCGGGATCAACGACGGGCACAATATCGGAACGGACGTCTTTTATTCCGGAACCGTCAGCGCTGCCCTCAACGGAGCGCTCTGCGGCATCCCCTCGCTGGCCGTATCCAGAAGATACACCAGGGAAACGGATATCGAGGCCGTGGCCGAACACGCCGCCCGCTTTATCAATGCTTTAGACTGGAACGCCTTTAAGGGCAAACTGCTTAACCTGAACTACCCGGAATTTCCCCTCTCAGAGCTCAAGGGCATACGCGTCTGCCCCCTTTCAACCGTTTCCTGGCCGGTCACCTACCGCAGTGAAAAGCCTGAAAACGGCTGCCAGCGCCTTTATGTTGATAAAATCAGCTACAACGCCGATACGCCTGTGGACCCCTTCCCCTCAGACTGGTCCCTGATCCGCCAGGGATACGCAACCCTGACGCCGATTATAACAGACCCAACGGACCACGGAAGCCTGGAAAGCCTCAGCCAGAGCCTGGAACAGGCCAGGCTGGGGTAGAGCCCTCCAACAGCATCCTTCCCGCACGCCGTAAGGCAAATAAAAAGCTCAAATACGGCTTGCAAATCCCCGCCTGCTCTTGCGAAAGGGATTTCTATAGGCTATTGTTGGGCAAAGGTTGCCGCATTGGTTCCGTGACCCAATTAAAACGGCACATACAAATTTAACTATCCGGCAGATTTCTGTCGTCCCAAGGAGTAACGCTATGCCTCTGGTAGGCCCTAAAGACATGTTTGAACGTGCGTATAAAGAAGGCTACGCAGTCGGTGCGTTCAATGTGAACAATATGGAAATCATTCAGGGCATCATGCAGGCCGGCGCGGAAGAGAATGCGCCGCTGATCCTGCAGGTATCCGCCGGCGCACGAAAATATGCCGGGCAGACCTACATCGTCAAACTGATTGAGGCAGGCCTGTCCTTAACGGATCTTCCTGTTGTTCTCCACCTGGACCACGGCGGTGATTTCCAAATCTGCAAGGACTGCATCGACGGCGGCTTCACGTCCGTCATGATCGACGGCTCCCACCTCCCGTTTGAAGAAAACATCGCCATTACCAAAAAAGTCGTCGAATACGCCCACGACCGCGGCATCTGGGTGGAAGCGGAGCTTGGCCGGCTTGCCGGCGTGGAAGAAGACGTGAAGTCAGAAAAATCCGTCTACACCGATCCCGACCAGGCCGTGGAATTTGTAGAGCGCTCAGGGTGCGACTCCCTGGCCGTTGCCATCGGCACAAGCCACGGCGCCTACAAGTTCAAGGGCGAGCCCAAGCTTGACCTTGAGCGCCTGGATGTAATCAGCAAACGCCTGCCCGGGTACCCTCTTGTCCTTCACGGGGCGTCCAGCGTCCCGCAGGAATTTGTCGAAATGGCCAACGCGTATGGCGGCAAGGTGGGAGGCGCAAGGGGCGTTCCTGAAGAGCTGCTGCGCAAAGCCGCGGCTTCCGGCGTCTGCAAAATCAACATTGATACCGACATCCGCCTTGCCATGACCGCCTCCATCCGCAAGTTCTTTGTGGAGCATCCGGAAGAATTTGATCCCCGCAGCTACCTCAAGCCCGCGCGCCAGGCGGTATCCGACATGGTCCGCCGCAAGATCGCCACGGTCCTGGGCTGCTCCGGCAAAGCGTAGGCCAACCCCGCTGTTCACCACGGTCCCCAAAAGGCCTTACCCATTTCACAATAAACCTATCTTAAGGAGCCTCACAATGAGCATCCGTTTGGGCATCAACGGCTTTGGCCGCATTGGACGCTATCTGACCCGCCTTGTTTCCCAGACCTCCGGCGAATTTGAAATCGCCGGGATCAACGCGCGGGCCAGCAACAAAGATCTGGCGCACCTTCTCAAATACGACTCCGTGCACGGCCATTTCCCCGGCACGGTAGACTCCTATGAGAACGGCATTGTGGTCAACGGCGTTGAAATTCCTGTAACCCGCTTCCAGAAGGGTGAATGGACCTGGAAAGAACTGGGCGCCGACCTGGTGGTGGATACCACCGGCTCCCTCAAGAAACGTGAGGACCTTGCCCTGCACATGGACCGCGGAGCCAAAAAGGTCATCATGAGCGCCCCCCTCAAGGACGCCGACGTGACCATCGTCATGGGCGTCAACGAAGGAGCCTATGACCCCAAGCAGCACGACGTCATCTCTGCCGCGTCCTGCACCACCAACTGCCTCGCTCCGGCCGCCAAAGTCCTCAACGACACCTTCGGCATCAGCCACGGACTGATGACGACCATCCATTCCTACACCATGAGCCAGCGCATCCTGGACGGCTCCCTGAAGGATATCCGCCGCGCCCGCGCTGCCTGCATGTCCCTCATCCCGACCTCAACCGGCGCCGCCTCGGCCGTGGGCAAGGTCATCCCCGAACTCCAGGGACGCCTTGACGGCATTGCCGTGCGCGTGCCCACCCCCAACGTTTCCATGGTCGACCTGACCTGCGTACTGAACCGCGAAGCCACGGCGGAAGAAGTCAACGCAGCCCTGCGCCAGGCCTGCGAAACCACTCTCAAGGACAACCTGGGCTACTCTGAAGAGCCCCTCGTTTCCATTGACTACAATGGCGATACCCACGGCGGCGTTGTGGACGCCCTCAACACGGCTGTCATGAACAAGACCATGCTCAAGCTGCTCATCTGGTACGACAACGAGGCTGGATTCACCAACCAGCTCCTCCGCCTTGTGCGCCTCGTAGGAAAGCAGATGTAAGCTGTTTCTGCGCATACCCCTTCGGCGTGCCGCGCATGTACATCAAAGGCCGCTTCTTCAAGAAGAAGCGGCCTTTTTTCTTTCTTACGCGCTGCCAGCGTTTGTTCAGCGCTGCCCGATCATATTGTTGACAAGGCGCATCCTGGAATCAAAAGCCTTCCTGTCTTCCTTCCTGATCATGTTCCTGCGCGGGTTGCACACCCGGGCAGGATTGATATAGCGGCCATTCTTCAGCGCGCGGAAATCCAGATGGGGCCCTGTTGCAATGCCTGAACGCCCCACATTGCCCAGGTACTGCCCGCGGCGGACGCGCAGGCCTGGCTTCATCCCCTTCGCATAGCGTGAAAGGTGGGAGTACATGGTTTCAACGCCATTGGCGTGCCTGACGCTCACAGAGCGCCCAAAACCGCCCCGCCACCCGACGGCTGTAACCTCCCCGTCGGCAATGGACGTGACAGGCGTGCCCACAGGCGCCG
>JAGADT010000001.1 GCA_017613475.1 Desulfovibrionaceae bacterium
TCCCGAACCACCACATCCTGCATCACGCTGTGGATGTAGCCGTAGCGGCTGTCGGCAATAACGGCCTCCGGCTCAGCCTTATGCACGGACTTCAGGTGTTCAGCCGCCTGGGACTGCATGGCCAAAAGCGTGTTCAGCGCCGAGGGGGAGGCTTCCTTAAGGTCTTCGACAATGCGCTCGTCGCGCTCCAGGAGCTTCAGCGCGACCCAGCGTGCGGGGTAGCGGGAAAGCAGATTGCGCGCGGTGATAAAATCGGTCATTTCCTTGAGGATTGGCTCAAGGTCCTGGCCATAGGAAATTTTCAGCGGCTCGATGCCGTCAAGCCCATAGCGCTTTGCAAGCTCCTCGGCCTTGTCCAGCGTGGTGGAAAGCCCTTCTCCCGTGCGGGCCACAGCTTCCACCACCGGAAGCCCAAGCCGCTCGGAAAGCAGCCTGTAATCAATGCGCATTCCCGCCTTGCGGGCTTCATCCGCCATGTTGCAGAGCAGCACAACGGGAAGGCCAAGCTCCAGCATCTGGACGGTAAGGTACAAATGCCGCTCCAGAGCGCCTGCTTCCGTTACATCAATCACGGCGCAGGGGCGCTGCGACTTGTCGGACGGGGCAAGCACGTCACGGACGACGATTTCCTCCTGGGTATAGGCGGTCAGCGAATACGCGCCGGGAAGGTCAACCAGCAGGATCTCCGTCCCCCGACTTGTTTTTGCGCTGCCTTCCTTGCGGTCCACCGTTACGCCGGGATAGTTGCCCACATGCTGCCGGGCGCCGGTTATCGCGTTAAAAACCGTGGTCTTGCCGCAGTTCGGGTTGCCGGCCAGCGCAACGCGCAGGGCCCCGTTGGGCAGGGAGGCAGCCTGCCCTTTATCCAGACATTCCTTGCAGGCTGCGCAGCTCACCGTTTAACCTCCACCATAACGTATTCCGCCTCGCCGTTGCGAAGCATAAGCGTGGTTCCCATCAGGCGCAGGGCCACAGGATCCCTCAGCGGCGCGCGGCCAATAATTTCCAGGTCAGTCCCAGGCAAAAGTCCGAGGTCGCGGATACGGCGGCCCATTTCACCGCTCGCCGTCACGCTGCACACGCAGCCCTTTTCTCCAGGCTGAAGACTGCGCAGTTTGCATGTTCTCATCGTATGCCTCCTTTTACTCCGCTGCCGACGCAGCAGCATTTTCTTCCGGCAAAAACATTCATCCAGCCGTTCATGCGGACATGGCGAACGCCCATGCCGGCTCCTTTTCCCACTCTGTACGGACGCACCCTAACAACATTGAAAATCAAAGTCAATTTTTTTGAAATAAAATTTTATTTTTTATTTTCCTGACAAGCTGCCAGCCTCCGCCTGCCCGCGTTCCAGCCCATCCGTGGAAAAGCGGACACAGTGCCGGCAGGGACGCCCGCCACCCGCAGATCTTCCACGCTGCGCCGCTGAAAAAGCAGCCGCCCCGGTCTTCAGCCAAAAACAAAGCGGGCCGGGAACACAAGATCCCCTGCCCGCTTTGCCTCTGAAGAGAAAAAGGCATCAATACGTCAGCAATTCGTTATAGACTTTCACCGCGTAGCGGTCCGTCATGCCGGAAATGAAATCAAGGACAGCCTGCACGTAGATTTCCTGCGAATCAAGCCTGCCGTAGGGCTTTTCGTTTTGCGCAGCAGGGCTGAGCAGCCCTGATGGAAGATTAGGCGGAATAACGGAAGGATCGCAGTACAGCGCAAGCCAGCGCATGAAAGACTGCGCCAGCTCCGGATGGAAACGCCTGTTCTCCTCAAATGCCTGCCAGGCGAAATGCCCGCCGCTGTAATAGCGCATGAGCTCGCCAAAAAGCTCGTTCAGCACAAGCTCTGCATAGCGCATGAACGGGCCCAGCATCTGGTGGCTGTAAATGCGCCTGTAGTTGAACTTCCGTATGCCTTCCAGGAATTCCACGCTCTCAGGGCTCAGGCAAAGCCCCTTTTCGGGTGATGAGCAGCAGCAAAGATCAATGATCAGGCTATGGATAATGACCGTGGTGTTTACAGCGGAATCATCCTTCCTGCGGACAATGCCGCGCAGTTCCTCACGGGAAGCCTCATCCATAAAACCAAGGCTTTCAGCGTCTTCAATATCCCGGCCAAGGTACGCGATTTTATCGGAAATCTTGACCACGCAGCCTTCCCATGTGGCTGGCTGCACCCTGCCCGGCTCTGAAATATCCTCCAGGGGCAGCGCGCAGTCCCCCCGGGGGCGCAGGCTGCCATGCGCCACTTCCCCGCAATGGCAGACGATGCCGTCGCGCACAGCGTAGGTCAGGTTCAGGTTGCGCGGCTGCTTCTGCGTATCTTCAAGGAGCTCCAGGTGGTCCACAAAGCGCAGCCCGTTGCCCTCATGCCAGAAGCGCCGGCCCAGGTATTCCCGGCTGATTTTATCAAGCACCTTTTCGCCGTGATGCCCAAACGGCGCGTGGCCAAGGTCATGCCCGAGGGCCATGGCCCGGGCCAATTCCACATTCAGCCCCAATTCCCGGGCGATTGTGCAGGCAACGGACGCCACATGCGCCACATGCTCCATGCGGGTGCAGATATGATCGTTCTCAATATTAAAAAAAACCTGCGTCTTGTGCTTGAGCCGCCGGTACGCCAGCGAATGGAGGATCCGCGTGTAATCACGGGCAAAAGGCGAACGGATGTCATCTTCCCTCGCGTACAGTTCCGCGGGCCTGCGCACCAGGGCAGCCCAGCTGGGATTTTGAGGATCTGCCGCCTCCCGCGAAAATTTCTTTTCCATCCTGGCCTCCTTTATGCGAACCTGCAGCCCCCTTCTGCCACCCGGCAAAAGCCAGCCGCCCTTCGCTCTGCGGCAGGCTTAGCCTGCGCCAGACAAAAGCAAAGCATCAAATAACCGTATGCCTGCCCTTCCAGCCAGAAGAACAAACAGCTCAAAAAAGCCGCCGCAAAAATTTTTCAGGACTGGGCGAATGCCTGGCTAATGGATCTGGTTTCGGCGGGCCAGATCCTGGCTCTTCGCTTTTACGCAGCACTCCTTCTTCCAGAAGGCGATGCCGTAAGTCAGCACGCTTTTAATATGCGGCGGCAGTCCGGCGGCGTACTTTTTTTCTTCAATCTGGGCAAGCGCCTCTCCGGCTTTCTTTTCCAGCTCTTCATACTCGTGGGCGTACTTCAGCTCGATGATGACGGCGCGCTTGTTCCTGCCGTCAACAATGGCAATGTCACTCCGCCCACGCCCTGTTTCACGGTTGCTGTCCAGGGCAAAGCCGGCACCGCGGAGCAGCCCTGCCATAAAGCCGTGGTAAAAGCTTTCTGTACTGTCGTGGTAGCTGATGGTACCGTACAGAATATCCGTAAGCGCTTCCTGCATGGCTGAGGCATCAGCATTCCATACGGATGCGGCGAAGGCAGAAAGGTCCTGCTTTTTAATGCTTTCGTTAAACCATGCCGTTACCGTTGTCGTGAAGAGTTCCCGGATGCCCTTATTGGGGATGACTAGGGCTGTATTGCCGTTCTCCGGCTGCTCGGGCGCGCGGGTCAGGTAGCCCGTCAGATAGAGCATGGACCAGATATTGTTCTCATTTTCATAGACCAGGTCATAGGTCAGGTCTTCTGCCAGGTTTTCTTCTATGGCGTTTCCTTCA
>JAGADT010000020.1 GCA_017613475.1 Desulfovibrionaceae bacterium
CACCAGCACGGAAAAGGAAGCCCTGCTCCTGGAATCCAGCCTTATCAAGAAATACCGCCCCCACTACAACATCGTGCTCAGGGATGACAAGCAGTACGTGCTCTTCCGCCTGGCCCGCAATACGCCCTTCCCCCGCCTGGAAGTGGTGCGCTCCGTGCGCAAGGACCACGCCCGCTATTTCGGCCCCTTCACCTCTGGCCTCGCCGCCAGGGAAACGCTGAAAACGCTCCACCGCCTATTCCCCCTGCGCCGCTGCGCAGACAGGGCCATGGCCAGCCGCCTGCGCCCCTGCCTGTACCACGATATGGGCCGCTGCCTCGCCCCCTGCACCGGCAGGGTGGATCAATCTGCCTACGCCGCCATGGTCCAGCGCGTGGAAATGCTGCTTTCCGGGCGCTCCCGCGAACTTTTGCACGCCCTGCGCCAGGAAATGATGAGCGCTTCGGACGCGCTGGAATTTGAAAAAGCCGCCGCCCTGCGCGACCAGATCCGGGCCGTGGAGCAGACCGTGGAAAAGCAGCACGTTGTCTTAAACGACGGAGGCGACATGGATGTGGCAGGCGTAAGCGCCGTCTGCGGAGGGCTGGGGCTGGGCCTGCTTTTTGTCCGCGAAGGCAAGCTCATGGACAGGCGCACTTTCTTCTGGAGCGGGCTTGCCCTGGAGGACGGGCCGGACACGCTCTGGAGCTTTCTCGGCCAGTATTACAGCACCCTGGCCAGCGCCATTCCGCCGCGCATTATCGTGCCCTGGCAGCATAACGGCGAAGAGGAGGGCAGTGAGGAAGGCGCGTTTGCCCAGGAGTCGCTGGAAGCCGCCCTCACAGCCCTGCGCATGCCGGAAGGCGAAGTGCGGGTGCGCCTGCCCAAAAACGCCGCTGAATCCGCGCTGGTGGACCTGGCCGCGGAAAACGCCCGCGAAGACGCGCTGAAAAAGGCGGAAAACCCGCTGGCCGAGCGCCTGCAGGCTGCCCTTCGCAGCAAGGGGCCCATAAGCAGGCTGGAATGCGTGGATGTATCCCACACCGGGGGCAAAGCCACCCGCGTGGGCATGGTGGTTTTTGAAAACGAGCGCCCCGTGAAAAGCGATTACCGGAACTACGCCATTGAGGGCGCGGACGGCGATGATTACGCGGCGCTTTCCATCTGGGCGGAACGCCGGCTCGCCGAAGGGGAGCCATGGCCTGACCTTTTGCTCATAGACGGGGGAAAGGGGCAGATCGCAGCGGTTGACCGCGCCTTCAGGGAAGGCCTGAAAAGCCTGGGCGGGGACGGCGCCCTGCCCTTTGCGCTGGCGGGCATTGCCAAAGCCAGGGATGAGGAAGGCCGGGCCGACCGCCGGGCAGGCAACGTGAGCGACAGGATTTTTGTGCCGGGGCGCAGCAACCCCCTGCCGCTGAAAGAAGGCTCAGGCGAGCTGCTCTTCCTCCAGCATGTGCGGGATACCACGCACCGCTTTGCCATCGGGCGGCACCGCAGGGCGCGCTCCCGCGAAGCGCTGGAAAGCGAGCTTACGCGCATCCCTGGCGTGGGTCCGGCGCTTGCCCGCCGGCTGTGGGATCATTTTGGAAGCTTAGAGGCCATGTGCAGGGCCACCCCAGGGGAGCTTGCCGCCGTGCCGGGCGTGGGGGCCGTTACCGCCGCGAAGCTCGCGGAAAAATTCCAGCGGCTTTTCGGCGACCTTGCGCAGGCGCCCGGCAGCGAGCCTTCCGGAGCAAAAAAAGAAGGGCTGCCCAAAGACAGCCCAAAATAACGCCAGCCTGCTGGAAAACGCCCCTTTCAGGCGCGTTTTCCGCGGCATCATGCGGCTTTCCAATGCCGCGGCAGCGGGTTTCAGCTTTTCACAACAGGAGGCAGCTGAACTTCGGCCGGAACTTCGCAAAGCTCGGGATGCACGCGGGACAAATAGTCCAAGACAGCCTGCACGGTCTGGGGCACCGTCATGCCGCCGCACGGCACGCTGTACTCCGCCCAGCGGCGGTAAAGCTGATCCCGCTCGGCAAAAAGCTCCTCTATGGTCTGCCCGGGCGCAATGGCCAGCCCCCGGTCGGGCTTGCGGGCAATGCGCTCCAGAATCACGGGGAGGGGCACATCCAGGTGGATCAGCACACCCATTTCCGTAAGATGCGACATGGCATCCGGCCGGTAGACCACGCTTCCGCCGCTGGAAACAATGGTCCGGCGCAGGTTCAGCGAACGGATGACGGCAGACTCCAGGTCCAGGAACGCTTCCTTGCCCAGGGCGTCGGTCACGTACTGCAGGCGCGCCCCATAGGTCGCCTCAATAATCGCGTCGCTGTCAAGGTGGGCCAGGTGCATGGCGGCGGCCAGTTCGCGCCCCACCGTGCTTTTGCCTGACGCGGCCATGCCAATAAGCACAATGCAGCTCCGTTCGCTCATCGCTCCTCCGCAAAAAAATCTGATTGGCCTGTTCCGTTAAAGCAGAGCAGGCCAAAGGTCAATTGCGCGGAGCAGGTTCGCTGAAGGCCGCCCTGCCCCGCGCGCTATAGCGCTGCCAGCTTAGCGCATGGCCTCGGGGAAACGCTCCGCGGCCCATTCGCGCAGCTTGTATTTCATGATCTTGCCGCTGGCCGTGAGCGGATAGGCATCCACAATGGCCACGTAGCGGGGAATCTTGTACCAGGCAATCTGCCCGCGGCAGAAATCCTTCACGTCTTCAGGCTTAATGTCCGCCCCGGCAAGGGGAATGATGAAGGCGCCCACTTCCTCGCCGTACTTGCGGCTGGGAACCGCAACCACCTGCACGTCGGAAACGCCCTCCATCTTCATCAGGAATTCCTCAACCTCGCGGGGGTACACGTTTTCGCCGCCGCGGATGATCATATCCTTGATGCGCCCGCTGATGCGCACATAGCCCGCCTCATCCATGGTGCCAAGGTCGCCGGAATGCAGCCAGCCATCCTTATCGATGGTGGAAGCCGTGGCTTCGGGCATGTTGTAGTAGCCCTTCATCACGTTGTAGCCGCGGCAGCACAGCTCGCCCTGCGTGCCCCTGGGCACTTCAAGGTTGGTTTCAGGGTCGCGGACCGTCACCTCAATGCCAGGCATGTGCCTGCCTACCGTGGCCGCGCGCAGCTCGACGGAATCTTCAACGGTTGTCTGCGTCATCACGGGCGAGCCTTCTGTGAGTCCGTAGCAGATGGTGATGTCCTTCATGTACATCTCTTCCATCACCCGGCGCATAAGCGGCTCAGGGCATACGGAACCGGCCATGATGCCCGTGCGCAGGCAGCTGAAGTCAAAATGCTTGAACATTTTGTGCTCCAGGATGGCCAGGTACATGGTCGGCACGCCGTACACGGCCGTGCAGCGCTCCTGGTCAATGGCGGCCATTACCTGCAGGGCATTGAAGCTTTCCAGAAACACCATCGTCGAGGCGTGGTTCACGCAGGCCATAACGCCAAGGACGCAGCCAAAGCAATGGAAAAGGGGTATCGGCAGGCAAACGCGGTCCTTCAGGGTAAAGCGCTGGTTTTCGCCAATCCAGAAGCCGTTGTTGCCGATATTGACGTGCGTGAGCATGACGCCCTTGGGGAAGCCC
>JAGADT010000148.1 GCA_017613475.1 Desulfovibrionaceae bacterium
GCCTTTGCCGCCTCCTGCCTGCGCCGCTTCCCGCCTAAAGCCGTGCTGGGGCTCATGGACGAGCTGGGACTTGCCTGGGAAGAGCGGGAATTGGGCCAGATTTTTGGGCTCCAGCCTGCCTCGCGCTTCGCAGAGGCGCTGGCAGAAAGGGCCATCAGACAGGGCGCGCGCTTTTGCACACGGCACAAAGCGCTTGAAGCCCTCAAAACGCAGGAAGGCTTCCTTGTGCGCTTTGACGCGGAGGGGCAGGAATGTTCCATTGCCTCGCGCTGCCTGCTCCTGGCTACGGGCAGCCCAGCCTGGCCCTCCTGCGGCGCCACGGACGCCGGGCTTTCCTTTGCCGCAAAACTGGGGCACAAGTGCGCCCCCTTCCGCCCCGCGCTCACCCCCCTCATCCTGCCGGAAGGCCACCCCATGCGTGGGCTTACAGGCGTGAGCGCCGATGTTGGCCTCACGCTTGGCGGGCGCAGGCTTATCCGCTCCCTGCTCTTCACCCACTCGGGGCTGAGCGGTCCGGCGGCGCTTGTGGCCTCCTGCTGCTGGCGGGCGGGCGAGCCCGTCATCCTGGATTTTTTGCCCAGCGCCTCCATCAGGGAGCTACTGGACCAGCCGGAATGGCGCCGGGCTTCCCTGCGGCCCCTCTTGCGCCGCTTTTTGCCCAACAGGCTGGCGGACATCCTGGCTGAAGCCGTGCTCCACGCCATGCCCGGGGCCAATCCTCCCGAACGCCTGGCCCAGTGGAGCCGCGCCCAGAGGGAAATCCTCAGCGATACGGTGCACAGGTTCGCGGTGTTCCCTGAAAAAACAGCTGGCATGGCCAGGGCCGAGGCTGCTGCCGGCGGCGTCCTCACAGAAAGCGTGAACCCCCGCACCATGGAGAGCCTGCTTGTGCCGGGGCTCTACCTGGCGGGCGAGCTCTTGGACATTACCGGCCTGCTCGGCGGCTTTAACCTGCACTGGGCGCTGGCTTCGGGCGCTGCCGCCGGGGATGCCATGCGGCGGCGGCAGTGCCGCCCTTATTCACAGGCATAACGCCCCGGACGCTGGAAACGATGCAGGAATATAAAGGATGACGAATTAAAGGGGCATCGCCCCCGCCATTGCGCCTCTTTAACCCGCCCCCCAGCCGCTTCCTAGTATCCCCGGCGGTCTGCAAGTGAATAAAAGGGGCATAGCCCCCCGCGTTTGCCCTCCGGGGCAAGCTGTGGTATGAGCAGGCGCACAGAACCGGCGCTGCCGGGGCTGCCCACATTCCGCACATTCATCAATGAGGTTTCTCATGTCCAATACCAACGCTCCCGACCTCAAGGCCATGTACCGCACCCTGGTCAAAGATCACTTCCCCGATGAGCTGACCCTCACCCTTGGGGAAACCACGCTCCGCTATGCCCGGCGCAGCTGGAATATCGGCGGGGAAACACGGGGCCTGCGCTACGGGGAAAACCCCGACCAGCCCGCCGCCCTCTACGCCCTCAAGGAAGGCCGCCTGACCATTGACGGCCGCGAATGGCGGGGGCCCGGCGGCATTGTCTCCTGCCTGACGGAAGCCCAGATGATCCAGTCCGGCAAGCACCCGGGCAAGACGAACCTCACCGACGTGGACAACGGCGTAAACATCCTCCAGTACCTTGCCAAGCGCCCGGCCGCCGTCATCCTCAAGCACAACAACCCCTGCGGCGCGGCCTGGTCCGACCTGGGGCTCTGCGACGCCCTGGAAAAAGCCTACCGCTGCGACCGCATCGCCGCCTTCGGCGGGGCCGTGGTCGTCAACCGGCCTTTGGACATGCCCACGGCCGAGCTCATTGCCTCCAGCTACTTTGAGGTTGTTGCCGCCCCCGCCTTTGAGGCCGGCACGGTTGAGCGCCTGGCCAGCCGCAAGAACCTCCGCGTCTTCGAGCTGCCGCAGCTGGCCAGCCTGGAAAAGCTCGCCGGCACCCCCTTCCTGGATATCAAGAGCCTGGCCGACGGCGGGCTTGTGCTCCAGCAGTCCTTTGTCAACCGCATCCGCACGCCCGAAGATTTCCTGCCCGCGCAGGTGACGACGAAAGAAGGCGTCACGCTGACCGCCCGCAAACCAAACGCCCAGGAAATGGAAGACCTCCTCTTTGCCTGGGCCGTGGAATCCGGCGTGACCTCCAACTCCGTCATCTTTGCGAGAAACGGCGCCACCGTGGCCATTGGCACGGGCGAGCAGGACCGCGTGGGCTGCGTGGAGCTGGCCACCTTCAAGGCCTACACCAAGCACGCCGACCTTTTGACCTTTGACCGCTTCCAGTGCTCCCTCTACCAGCTCAAGCAGAAAGCCCTCAACGATAAGGAAGCCGCCGCCTCCCTGGCCGCCATTGAGGAAGAAACAAAGGCCGCCTGCGGCGGGCTTAAGGGCTCCGTGCTGGTCTCGGACGGCTTCTTCCCCTTCCGCGACGGCGTGGACGCCTGCATGGCCCAGGGCGTAACAGCCATTGCCCAGCCCGGCGGCTCCATCCGCGATGACGAAGTGATAGCCGCCGTCAACGAAGCCACGCCCCAGGTGGCCATGGTCTTTACCGGCCAGCGCTCCTTCAAGCACTAGCCGCCCAAAGCACGGGGGAGGGGAAATGCCCTTAAGGGCCTGCCCTTCCCCCTTCTTCACCTTTTTGCCCAGGATACGCTGATGAGTGCAGGGCTGATACGCCACCCGGCCGCCGGCTGCATTGTGGAATTCATGCAGGGCAATACCCCGCAGACCGCGTGGGTGCTGGATGCGCAGGGCGACAAGCTGCGCGTGCTCCTTCAAAACCGGCGCGAAACCCCGCTTTCCGCCTCCCGCCTGCTCCCGTGGTCCGGCCCGCAGAATGCCCCAGCTGCAACAAAAGACAGCGCCATTGCCGAGCTGGAAAAGCACATGGCGCGCCGGGCGGAGCTTACGCAGGGGCTTGACCCCCTGGAATGGTGGGAACTGGCCCAGGGCGAAATGAGCCAGGCCCCGGCGGAATGGTTTGCCGGGCTTGCCGGGGACGACGCCGACTGCGACCTTGTGGCTGCCTGCGGCCACGCCCTCCTGGCCTGCAAAACGCACTTTAAGTTCCAGCCGCCCCTCTTTGAGGTGCTCGACGCCGAAAAAGTCGCCAAAAAGCAGGAGGAACAGGAGCGCGAAAAATCGCGTGAACGTCTCCTCAAGCAGGGCACGGCCCTGGTGAAGGCGCTCTGGAACAGCTACGAGCAGGGCGGAACCCCGCCGACAGAAAAAGACCTTGCCGCGCTGGACGCCGATGTGCTGGAGAACGTGCGCGCGCTCATTATGCAGCGCGTAACAGGCCAGTACGCGCCGGATGACACTGCCTGGGAAAAGATCACCCGCGCCCTGCCGGACGTGCCTTTCATGGGGCTCCGCCTGGCCCAGGCCTGGGGGCTTGTGGGGCCGCACTACAACGCGTGGGCTGACCGCTCGGGCTACGAGATGGGCGACGAATGGTCCAAAAGCCATGCCGAAGCCATCAAGGCGCTCACAGCCCTGCCTGAAGAAGGGGAGCTGAATCCCGCACCCTTCATCAGCATAGACAGCGCCACCACCCGCGATATTGACGACGCCTTCCACATTGCCCCGCGCGAGGGCGGAGGCTGGAAGCTGACATTGGCCCTGGCCTGCCCCGCCCTGCACTGGCCCTTTGAAAGCGAGCTGGATAAGGCCGTGCGCATGCGCGCGACAAGCCTCTACCTGCCGGAAGGCGTTTCAAACATGCTGCCGCAGTCCCTGGGCGAGGGGCATTACAGCC
>JAGADT010000149.1 GCA_017613475.1 Desulfovibrionaceae bacterium
GAAATAACCAGCACCGAAATGGCGATGGACAGGGCGAAATCCGCGCCATAGCCCAGGAAAAGCCAGACCAAAGCCGCCGCAAGGGCAATGGCCATGACCACCGGAACAAAGATGCCGCTGATGGTATCGGCCAGCCTGGCAATGGGCGCCTTTGAAGAGGTCGCCTCGTCCACAAGGCGGATGATCTGCGCAAGCGTTGTATCCTCGCCCACGCGGCTCACCCGCATGAGGAAATGCCCGGCCGTGTTGATGGTGGCGCCGGTCACGGCTTCGCCAGGCCCTTTTTCAAGCGGCAGGCTCTCCCCCGTCAGCGCGGATTCGTCAAGCAGACCGTTCCCTTCTGAAATAACGCCGTCAGCCGGCACATGCCCGCCCGCCCGCACAACCAGGGTATCGCCAACCGCCACTTCAGAAAGCGGCACCACCTCTTCCCTGCCATCGCGCAGCACGGTGGCCGTCTTTGGGGCAAGGTCCATGAGCCGGGCTATGGCTTCTGAAGTCCTGCGCTTGGCCCTGGCCTCAAAGAACTTGCCCAGGGTGATCAGCGTGAGGATCATGGCGGCGGATTCAAAATACAGGTTCATGGCCAGACCATGCACCGCCGCCGCATTGCCGCCGCTTAAGGCAAAAGCCATTTTGTACATGGAATAGACGCCGGAAACGGCGGAAGAGCCGGACCCCAGGGCAATCAGGGAATCCATGTTGGGGGAGCCGGCAAAAAGCGTCCTGAAGCCATTCCTGAAGAACTTGCCGTTGACGATCATCACCGGCAGCGTCAAAAGGAACTGGGTCAGCGCGAAAGCAAGCCCGTTTGTTTTTGGCGAAAGCCAGGCGGGAAGCGGCAGGCCGAGCATGTGCCCCATGGAAAGGTACATCAGGGGCAGCATAAAGGCCACCGAAACCAGCAGGCGGCGCTTCATTTCCAAAAGCTCTTCCGAGGCCTGCGGCGGCGCGGACGAAGGCGAAGGGCCCCCCCCTGAAAGCGTGTGCGGCGCGGCGCCGTAGCCGGCTTTTTTTACCGCCTGCACAATGCCCTCTTCCGTCACCAGGCTCTCATCATATTCCACAACCATGCTGTTTTTCAGCAGGTTCACGTTGGCTTCCTGTACGCCGGCAAGCGCCGAAACGGCTTTCTGCACCCTGCCGGAACAGGCGGCGCAGCTCATGCCGGTAACATCAAACACGCCTTTGCGCACGGCATAATCCCCCTGCGTTTGAAACGTAAAAGGCACACTGGCAATGACCTTACACCAGGCGGCGCTTCAGCACAACTGCCCGCGGCAGCCTGGCGCGGTTCCGCGCGGGATTCCGCCACGGGCGGCGGGCAAACGGCCAGGCCTGTTTTCAGGCAAACAGAAAAGCCCTATTTTTTCAATATCCTCAAGGCATTGGCAACAACAATAAGCGTTGTGCCCACATCGGCGAACACGGCCATCCACATGGTAGCCTGGCCGGCAAAGGTCAGGGCAAGAAAGACGGACTTAATGCCCAGGGCAAAAACGATATTCTGGATCATTATGCCCCACGTGGCGCGGGAAAGGCGGATAAAGCGGGGCACCTTGCGCAGGTCATCGTCCATCAGGGCCACATTGGCCGTTTCTATGGCCGTGTCTGTGCCGCCGCGGGCCATGGCAAAGCCAATCTGCGCCCTGGCGAGCGCCGGCGCGTCGTTGATGCCGTCGCCCACCATGCCTATAAGCGCCCCGGGCTCAGCCGCAAGCCGGCTGATTTCCTTGAGCTTGTCTTCCGGCATAAGCTCCCCGCGCACGTCATCTATGCCTGTTTCTGCGGCAATGCGCTGCGCGACAAGCGTGTTGTCCCCCGTCAGCATAACTGTCTTTACGCCAAGTTCATGAAGCTCGCGGATGGCCTGCCGGCTGCTTTCCCTCACAGCATCCGCCACGCCAAAGAGGCAGAAGGCTTTTTCTTCGCCATACAGGGCGGCAGTTGTGCGCCCCTGCGCTTCAAGCGCTTCGCGCTGCCGCCGCAATTCCGGCGTGTCCGCGCCAAGACGCCCGGCAAGGACCTTATTGCCAAGATAATATTTTCTGCCGTTGATGATGCCGCATATGCCCTGGCCGGGAATGGCCCCGAACTCCCTCACCTGCGGCAAAATGAGCCCTGCTTCCGCCGCGTGCCTGGCAATGGCCGCGGAAACGGGGTGGTCGGAGCAGGAAGCCAGGGCCGCCGCAAGAAACTCTGCCGGCTCGGACGCATCCAGCAAAATGCAGTCTGTCTGGCAGGGAATGCCGCTGGTGATGGTGCCGGTCTTATCCAGCGCAATCAGGCTCAGGCGCCGCCCCTGCTCCAAAAACAGCCCGCCCTTAACCAGCATGCCGCTGTGCGCCGCAGCCGCCAGCCCGCTGACCACGGAAACCGCCGTGGAAATGACCAGCGCGCACGGGCAGCCCGTAACAAGGATAACCAGACCGGTGTATATGGAGGCTTTCCACGGGCTGGAAAACAGCAATGGCGGGATAAGCGCAGCAAGCACCGCCAAAAGGAAAATCGCCGGGGTATACCAGCGGGAAAAGGCATCGACAAAGCGCTCAATAGGCGCCCTTGCCCCGCGCGCCTCTTCAACGGAGCGGACGATGCGCGCCAGGGTGGAATCAGAAGCCTCCGCCGTAACCTGAATTTCCAGCGCGGCCACACCATTCAGCGTGCCGGCAAAAACCGTGTCTCCAGGCGCTTTGTCCACGGGCATGCTCTCCCCGGTAATGGGCGCCTGGTTGACGCTTGAACGGCCTTGCCTGACCACGCCGTCACAGGCAATCCGCTCCCCTGGCCTCACGAGGATTATGGCGCCTGGCTTCACAAGCTGAACATCCATTTCCCGCCAGCGGCCATCATCAAGAACCAGGGCCGTATCAGGAGCGAGGGACAAAAGCTTTTCCACAGCGGCGCGTGTGCGGTTCATGGCCCGGCTTTCCAGCGCCTCGGAAATGGCAAACAGCACCATGACCGCCGCCGCTTCCGGATAATCGCCGAGAATCGCCGCGCCCGTAACCGCCGCAGACATCAGGACGTTCATATCCAA
>JAGADT010000150.1 GCA_017613475.1 Desulfovibrionaceae bacterium
GATACAAAAGGAGGTCCGGATTCCGGACCTCCTGACTTGCATGGCCTGAGCGGCTGCCAGGCACTGCCATGTTTACTGTTTGGGCTAGACCACGCCGTGCTCGCCAGGCCGCTCGTATTTTGTGGCGGAAACGCGGGAACGCGCCACATAATGCTCTGTTGTGCCAAGATGCATGAGGAGGGGGGAGCAAATGAAGATGCTTGAGAATGTGCCGGCGATAACGCCGATCAGCATGGTCAGTGCAAAGTCGTGGATGACGCCGCCGCCCAGCACAAAAAGGCTTACGCAGGCTGCAAAGGTGGTGAGCGAGGTCATAACCGTGCGCATGAGCGTTTGGTTGATGCTCTTGTTGATGATTGCGCCGAGCGGCTGCAAGCTCTTGGGGTTTTGCAGGCGCAGGTTTTCGCGGAGCCTGTCAAAGGTCACGATGGTATCGTTGAGGGAGTAGCCCACCAGCGTCAGCAGCGCGGCGATGATGTTGAGGTCAAATTCCTTGCCCATGAGCGTAAGCAGGCCAACAGTCACAACAACGTCGTGGATGAGGCCGACAATGGCGCTGAGGGCGAAATTGAGCTTCAGCCATCCGCAGACAATCAGCGTTGCCACCAGGCAGGCCAGCACGCGCAGCGGCATGGAAAGCCCAAGGTAGCCCATGAGGTACATCACCGCTCCAAGCACGCAGGCCATGAGGGCGGCTGTCATCCAGCGCTGCTCAAAACGGCCTGAAATGTACACGGTGATGAGCAGCACCGCGTAGAAAATGGCTTCCAGCGCGGCGTTGCGCAGGTCCGCGCCAACCTTTGGCCCTACGGTTTCAAGGCGCTGGATGCTGGCTGGGTTTCCTTCTATTGCCTTGAGGGCTCCGGTTACGGACGTGCGTATATCCTCCGTGGCGAGGGACTGGGAGCTGGAAAAACGCACCAGGTAGTCCCTGCCGGATTCGCCGTACTGCTGCACGGCAAGGCCGGGAAGGTTGAGCCTGGCAAAGGCAGTTTTAATGGTTTCGTCGCCGATTGGCTTTTCAAACTGGAGCTGAACAGCCGCGCCGCCGGCAAAGTCCACGCCATAGCGGATGCCTATGAAAAGCACTGAGACGATGGCAAGGAGAATGAAGAAGGCTGAAATGGCAAAGCCCCAGCGGCGGTGCCCTGTAAAATCAAAATCAGGTTCCTTATGGAAAATGGCGAGTCCCATGGCTTCTCTCCTAAATGCTCAGGCGTTTATCGCCGCGGCTCTTCACCCACAGTTCAAAAATCACTCTGGAGACGAAGATGGCTGTAAACATGGATGCGATAATGCCGAGCGTCAGCGTTACGGCAAAGCCGCGCACAGGCCCGGTGCCAAACTGATAGAGGATGGCAGCGGTGATGAGGGTGGTGAGGTTTGAGTCCGTAATGGAAACGCTCGCCATGTCAAACCCTGCGCAGACAGCCTCCCAGGCGGAGCCGCCTTTTTTCAGTTCTTCCCTGATGCGCTCAAAAATCAGCACGTTGGCGTCAACCGACATGCCGATGGTGAGCACAATGCCCGCAATGCCCGGCAGCGTGAGCGTGGCGCCAAAGGCGGCCAGGCCCGCCATGAGGATGAGGAGGGTGAAAACAAGCATGACGTCGGCAATAAGCCCGGCAACGCCGTAGCAGAGCGGCATGATGACAGCCACGGCAGCGGCGCCGACGGCTGCTGCAAGAAGCCCTTTTTCAATGGATTCCTGCCCCAGTGAAGGGCCGACATTGCGCTCTTCAAGCACAGAAACAGGGGCGGGCAGGGAGCCCGCGCGCAGGACAATGGAAAGGTCCTTCGCTTCGTCCGTGGTAAAGCTGCCGGTAATGCTGGCGCGCCCGCCGGCAATGCGGTCCTGGATAACGGGGGCCGTGTAGACTTTGCCGTCAAGGACAATGGCCATGCGCTTGTGAATATGCTCTCCGGTCACGCGCTCAAAGGCGGCTGCGCCGCGTCCGTTAAAGTTCAGGGCCACATACGGGCGGCCGTCCTGCCCAAAGGAGGGGCGGGCATCCACCACGTCTTCGCCTGTCATCAAGGGGTCGCGGTTAAGCGCAATGCGGCTTTCCGAAGTGCTGCCGGAGGCTTTGTCAATAACCTGGGGGTACATGGCCACGCCGGGGGGCAGGGGGGAACCCGGGTTGATATCGTCCCTTACAAGGTGGAAGGTCAGCTGGGCTGTCTGCCCTACTAGCTGAATGGCCCGCTCAGGGTCGGAAAGGCCGGGCAGCTGAATCTGACTGCGGTAGTCGGCCTGCTTGCGGATGTCAGGCTCGGCCACGCCGAACTGGTCAATGCGGTTGCGCAGGGTGCGGACAACCTGCTCAAGCGCCATATCCTTGACTTCGTTCGCGTATTTTTCAGTAAACTGGCCTAAATATTTAAGCCCGCCGGCATCAAGTTTTTCAGAGGAAACAGTAAGATTATTAAAGTAAGAGTTTAAAAATTCGTTCAGCGCGGATTCCTGGTCGGCCTTTGGCAAAAGGAATTCCACCTTGCTGCCGATGAGTCTTGGGCGGAGGATGGTTATGCCTTTATCGCCGGCCCGCAGGCGGATATCCTGCGCGGTCTGGAGGAGGGCGTTGTCCACAGCCTTTTGCACGTCTACGCCAAGCGTGAGGTGCATGCCGCCTTTCAGGTCAAGCCCCAGGTTTATGCGGGCGTCGGGGAGCAGGCGCCCTAATGGGGAGTCCTGAAAGTCCTTCAGGCTGGGCAGCGCATAGAGCAGGCTTGCGGCAAGCACAACCACAATAACGGCAATGCGCCAGAAAGGAACTTTCATAAGGGTCCTTTGGGGTAATTGGGGGAGGCGCAAAATCCCTCCCTTTTCGGCAGAAAAAAGGAAGTCCCGCAGAGAAAGCCTACCCCAGGCACTTCCCCGCAGGTCTTCCTTTATTTATGGATAGCTGTCAGGAAATTATTTATTTTCCGTAGCGTCAGCCTTGGATTCCTTAGCCTTGGTATCCATGAGGCTGCTTACAAAGCTGCGCGCGATGCGGACTTCCGTACGGCCAAGGTCTATGGTGAGCACGTCGCCCTCAATATGGGTGATGCGGCCAATAAGCCCGCCGGCTGTCAAAACCTGATCGCCTATTTTGAGGCCGGCCAGCATGGCATTGTGCTGCTTGGCGCGTTTCTGCTGCGGGCGGATGAGCAGCACGTAGAAGATAAGCAGCATGAGCACCAGCGGAATGAACTGAACAAACATGTTTGGTTCAGGTGCGCCAGCGGCTGCGGGGGCATTACCCATGGCGTGGGCGACGGAAACGAACATAATGGTCCTCCATGAGGATGTTTTGGGCGGCCAGGTGGTCTTTGGGGTGCAGGATAGCGGATGTGCTCACATATCCTGCATGCGCCGCGTATGGAGCAGATAGTATAGGCACTGGCATTTGCTTTGGCAATGCTTTTTTATCTGTCCAAATAAGGCGGCGGGGAGGGCGTTGCTTGATGTTCCTTGGAGATCATGCCATGATCAGCCGCGCGTGCTTCCGCAGAATGTTTTATTTTCCCGGAAACCGCTGTTCAGTGTGCAGGAAGGGGGAAAGGCTATCCCGTATGTGGCGGTAATGAACGCATTTTCCCTTTCAAACAGGTTGCCGTCCCTTGGAGCTGCTGTTCTTCCTGCCACTTTTTTTGCCTGGCGTACGGGAGCGGCAGGATTGGAGCAAGCCATGGATCCCAAAGACTGCATTCATATTGTCGGCGCAACGCAGCATAATTTAAAGCATGTCAGCGTGGATATTCCCCGCAATGAGCTGGTGGTTGTCTGTGGGCCTTCCGGATCAGGCAAGACAACGCTGGCTTTTGACATTGTGTACGCCGAAGGGCAGCGGCGCTATGTTGAGTCGCTTTCCGCCTATGCCAGGCAGTTTCTGCCTCAGATGGACAAACCCCAGGTAGAGCGCATCGAGGGGCTTTCTCCCGCCATATCCCTTGAGCAGCAGACAGCGGGCCGCAACCCCCGCTCTACCGTTGGCACAGTCACGGAGATCTATGATTTCCTCCGGATTTTTTTTGCCCGCCTGGGCCAGATGCACTGCCCCCGCTGCGGCCGTGTGATTGAGGCCAGGGCAACGGATGAGATTATTGCCGATATTTTGCGTTTGCCTGAAGGGACGCGTTTTATCCTGCTTGCGCCGCTTGTTGAAATGCAGAAGGGAACGCAGCAGGAGCTTTTTAGGAAACTGCGCGCGGAAGGCTTTGCGCGGGTCAGGGTTGATGGAACCTTTTACTCTTTTGATGCGCTGCCCGAACTGGATAAAAACAAGCGGCATACGGTAGACCTGGTGGTGGATCGCCTTGTGGTTAAGGAGGGCATGCGCGGGCGCCTTGCCGATTCTGTAGAGCTGGCCCTGCACGCCGGCGACGGGCGGCTTATCATTCACGAACCGGATGTGGAGGGCGGCAGGGATACGCTGCATTCCACGGAGGCGGCCTGTCCTGTTTGCCATGTCAGCCTGCCGCCCCTCAGCCCTCAGCTCTTTTCCTTCAACAGCCCGCAGGGGGCCTGCCCCCGCTGTTCAGGGCTGGGCTCGGTAGAGCATTTTGAGCCGCTGTACATTGCGCCCAACAGGGGGCTTTCCCTGAACAGCGGGGCGCTCCTGCCATGGTCCAATCCAAAGACCTTTGCGCGCTACGCAGCGCCGCTTGCGGCCCTTGGCAAGCGAATGGATTTTACGCTTTCCACTCCGCTGGCCCAGTTCAGCAAAAAAAGCCTGCACGCGCTTTTTTATGGCGAAAAGGGCGGAACAGCAGTTACGGGTCTGCGCCGCAACCGCCTTGGCGGCACGGTTCTTATGGAAGCGCCGCGCGGGGCTTCGCGGCTGACGGTGGATGAGTCATTCTGGCCTGGAGTGGTGCCTTTGCTTGAGCAGGGCATGCAGTATGGAGACGCGTGGAGGGATGTGCTTTCCCGCTACCTCCAGAGCGTGGACTGCCCGTCCTGCCATGGCGCGCGTTTACGCCCTGAGGCCTTGTCCGTGCTGGTCGATGGCCTCAATATGAACGATTTTTGCTCCATGCCAGTGGACAGGGCCCTTGAGTGGGTGGAAAGCCGCGCTTTTTCCGGCCGCCACGCGGCTGTTGCCGAACCGCTTCTGAAAGAGCTCAGGCACAGGCTTTCCTTCATGGTCAATGTGGGCCTGGGCTACATTTGCCTTGGAAGGCCCATGGTGACCCTTTCCGGCGGCGAAGCGCAGCGCATCCGCCTGGCGTCGCAGCTGGGATCAGGCCTGGTTGGCGTAACGTATGTCCTGGATGAGCCTTCCATAGGGCTGCATCCGCGGGACAACGCGCGGCTGATCGGCACACTGCGCGACCTGCAGCGCAAGGGAAACACCGTGCTTGTTGTTGAGCATGATGAGGCAACCATCCGCGAGGCGGATACGCTGATTGAAATGGGCCCGGGCTCTGGCATTCAGGGCGGCGAGGTCGTTTACTCAGGGAGCATTGAAAACCTCCTTAACCATGCGGATACCTTGACAGCCCGTTACCTGCGCGGGGACGAATCCATCCCCATGCCTGAGCGGCGCCGTGCCCCAAAGGGCTGGCTGACGCTGAAAAATGTGCGCACCAATAATCTGAAGGGCATTGACTGCCCTTTCCCGCTTGGCGTGCTGACCTGTGTGACAGGGGTTTCCGGCTGCGGGAAAAGTTCTTTGGTTGTTGATACGCTTTACAAGCATCTTGCCCTGGCGCAGGGGGTGCGCGTGGATCATCCGGGAATCCTTGACGGCATTAAAAACATTGATGCCGTGGAGCGCGTGGTTTCCATAGACCAAACCCCCATTGGGCGCACGCCGCGTTCCAATCCCGCAACCTATACCAAGCTGTTTGATGAAATCCGCGCCATCTTTGCCATGACGCAGGATGCCAGGATGCGCGGCTACAAGGCCGGGCGTTTCAGCTTCAATGTGCGCGGCGGGCGATGCGAAGCTTGCGGCGGCGATGGCCAGCTGAAGGTCGAGATGCACTTTTTGCCTGATGTGTATGTGACCTGCGACGTATGCAAGGGAAAGCGCTATAACCTTGAAACGCTGGAAGTCCGCTACCGCGGCCTGAATATTGCCGAGGTGCTGGAGCTGCCTGTGCATGAGGCCAGGGCGTTCTTTTCTGCCTATCCAACCCTGGAGCGCCGCCTGGCGATTCTGGAAGACGTGGGCTTGGGGTACATCCGCTTGGGGCAGCCGGCGACAACGCTTTCCGGAGGCGAAGCGCAGCGGATTAAAATCTCACGGGAGCTTGGCAGGCGCACGCTTCCCGGAACGCTGTATATTTTGGATGAGCCAACAACCGGCCTGCATATGCACGAGGTCGGGAAGCTTATCGCTGTCCTGCACCGCCTGGTTGAAGGCGGCGCGACCGTCGTGCTGATTGAGCACAATACAGACGTTATCCTTGCCTCGGACTATGTCATCGACCTGGGTCCCGGCGGCGGGGAGAATGGCGGGCGGATTGTTTCGGCAGGGACGCCGGAGTTTATTATGGCGGATCCTGCATCTGTAACCGGAAAGTTTCTTGCCGAAGAGCGGCTGGGGCGCGAGCCTCGCTGAACAAAGGAAAGGCGCATGATAGATTGTAACGGTCTGGAACTCCACGAAGCGCGTTTTGCCTCGTTTACGGCGTGCTACCATTGTGAGGAAGAGCCTATGCTGGCGCTTAAGGTTGAGCATACGCAGCGGGTGCTTGAGTGTGCGCGCCGGATTTTGGAAAAAGAGGCTGCCCCGGGCATGGACCAGCGGCTGATCCGCGCGGCGCTCCTGGCCGCTTTGTATCACGATGTAGGGCGCTTCCCTCAGTTCGAGCGCTGGCATACGTTCAGCGACGCGGTTTCGGTCAATCATGGCCTGCTTGGCTGCGCGCTGCTGAAACGCCGCGCTTTCCTTGAGGGGGAAGAGCCTTTTGTGCAGCGCCTTGTGCGCGTGGCTGTTTACCTGCATAACCGGCACCATCTTCCTGCACATCTTGAAGGCAATGAGCGTTTTGTTACGGATGTCGTCCGTGATGCGGATAAGCTGGATATTTTCCGCATTATGGCGGAGCACCTCTATGGTGCGCAGAAAAAAGAAGACGTGGTGCTTCGGGTCAGGGATGAGCCGGAAAAGTGGTCAGGGGATATCGCCGCTCAGGTCGTCGCCGGGCAGGTTCCATCTTACTCCAGCCTGCGCTATGTCAATGACTTCCGCCTGCTTTTGGTTTCCTGGCTGCATGATTTGAGCTTTGCCTGTTCAAAGAAATTGTTGGTTGAATCTGGATACCTGGACCAGGTGCTTGCAGGGCTGCCGCAGCAGGATACCCGCCTTGCTCCTGTGCTGGAAATTTTGCGCCGCCAGATAGCTGAGGCGCTGCAATGAGCTTTTGGGAGCGTATGGCGCTGCGTACGCTTTTGCCTCAGGAACAGGATGGGGAAAGGATCGCATTGCTGGACGCTTTGCCGGATGCTGGGGCGTTGCAGGCACTGGAGGCTCGTCTGCGGGCGCTGCGTGCAGGCGTGACGCTGATTGGCTGGAAAGCGCCGGAGCGCAATCTGGATTTTCCCGCGTATTGGGCAGTCCTGCTGCTCATGTTTGCCCGGGGCCGGGCGAACTGGGGCCGCTACCGTTTGTTCATGCGCGGGCATGGAGCGGAAGGCGTGGCCTTTCGCCTGCAGCGCAAGGTATTGCTTAGGCGTCCGCTGCTGGGGGGAGCTGCCGTTCTTCTGCGGCTGGCGCCTTCTGGAATATGATGCGCTCGCGATACATCCCTTTTTAGGATGAAAGAAAGCGGTGAACGCGCAAAGGCGTTTGCCTCCCATTATTTTGTGATGCACAGGCATGGAAAGGAGATGGAAAATGGATGGAAAA
Organism: Desulfovibrionaceae bacterium; assembly: GCA_017613475.1. GTDB lineage: Bacteria > Desulfobacterota > Desulfovibrionia > Desulfovibrionales > Desulfovibrionaceae > Avidesulfovibrio. Next base: position 7,845 of record JAGADT010000150.1, read on the forward strand.
AATGTTTCTGCCGATCTGAAGGCCAGGATGGATTTGCTGGGCCAGAGAGCTGTGGCGGCATCGCGGGCCATGGGGGCGGCTTCTCCGGAAAAAAAGGCGGAGGCTCTTAAAAGGCTGGCTGCCCTTCTGCGCAGCGGCCATGAGGCAGTTTTTGCCGCTAATGCCGTGGATATTGCCGCCGCCAGGCAGGCAGGCATGGATGCGGCGCGTTTGGACCGCCTGACCCTGACACCGGCAATTATGGAAGATATGGCGTGCGCGTGCGAGCATGTAGCCAATATACCGGATCCCATCGGCGCGATGGATCAGCAATGGCAGCGGCCCAATGGCCTGCTGGTGGGCCGGATGCGTGTGCCGCTGGGGGTCGTGGCCATGATTTATGAATCCCGCCCCAATGTGACCATTGATGCGGCGATTCTTTGCCTGAAAGCCGGCAACGCCGTGATCCTGCGCGGCGGTTCCGAGGCCTTTGCCTCCAACATGGCTTTGGCAGCGCTCCTTGCGCAGGCTCGTAAGGAAGCGGGGCTGCCAGCGGATGCCGCGCAGGTTGTGGACTGCACCGACAGGGCAGTGGTTTCAGAACTGTGTGCAATGGACCGCTATATTGACGTGCTGATTCCCAGGGGCGGAGAAGGCTTGGTCCGCAGGGTTTGCGCAGAA
>JAGADT010000151.1 GCA_017613475.1 Desulfovibrionaceae bacterium
CAGCACGCCTTTCATATCCCACGGGGCAAGGAACTGCCCCTTCTTCACGTTGACGATGGCGCCCGTGGCCGCCGCAGCCTGCAGAAGATCCGTCTGCCGGCACAAGAACGCGGGAATCTGGAGGATATCCGCGACTTCGGCAACAGGAGCCGCCTCCTGCGGAAGATGGATGTCCGTCACAACAGGGAGGCCCGTGCGCTCCTTGATGCGGGCGAGCCACTCCAGGCCGCGCTCAAGGCCAGGACCGCGGAAGCCCGTGACGGAACTACGGTTCGCCTTGTCCCAGGAGCTTTTAAACACAGCGGGAAGCCCCGCGCGTTCAGCGGCCTCGGCAACAGCAAAGGCCACCTCCAGAGCGAGCTCATAGCTTTCCAGCACGCAGGGGCCGGCCAGCACAAAATGCCCGGCCGTCAGGCTGGCGTAGAGTTTTTCTGAATCCATAGCTCTCCTGCGAAGCCCGGGCTACTTTTTCTGGCTGCGCGCGCAGGCAGCCTTGATAAATTCCCTGAACAGCGGGTGCGGCTTCATCGGGTTCGACTTGAATTCCGGATGGAACTGGCAGCCCACAAACCAGGGATGGGAAGGCAGCTCAACAATTTCCACCAGCTCGCCGTTTGGCGAAACACCGGAAACCAAGAGGCCCTTTTCTTCCAGGCGGCTGCGGTAGGCATTGTTGAACTCGTAGCGGTGGCGGTGGCGCTCGCTGATTTCTTCCTGCTGGTAGGCTTCATACACGCGGGAATTCTTTTCCAGGCGGCAGGGGTAGGCGCCAAGGCGCATGGTCCCGCCCTTGTCGCTCTCGTGGGTCCTCTTCTGCACGGCGTTCTGGCGGTAGTCGAACCATTCGCTCATCAGGTAGATGACCTTGTCCGCGGCCTGGGCGTTGAATTCTTCAGAAGTGGCGCCGGGGATGCCAGCCACGTTGCGGCTGTACTCAATCACCGCGCAGTGCATGCCAAGGCAGATGCCGAAGAAGGGAATCTGGTTCTCACGGGCGTAGCGGATGGCCTGGATTTTGCCCTCCACCCCGCGGTCGCCAAAGCCGCCGGGGACCAGGACGCCGTCAACGCCGGACAACTGCTCGGCCACGGTGTCTTCCGTAAGCTCCATGGAATTGACGTAGGTCAGGTTGACCTTGACCTCGTTGGCAATGCCGCCGTGCATCAGGGCTTCGTGCAGGCTCTTGTACGCTTCCTTCAGGTCCACATACTTGCCGACGATGGCAATGTTCACAGATCCCTTGGGATTGTGGACCGTGTGCACAATGCGCTTCCACTCATCCAGGTTGGGGTTGCGGGCGGGAAGCCTGAGCATGATGGCCACCTTCTGGTCAAAGCCCTCTTCATAAAGGCTCAGGGGCAGCTCATAGAGGCTGGACACATCCACGGCGGAAAAAACCGCGTCCTTATCCACGTTGCAGAACAGGGAAATCTTGTCCTTCAGCGCCGGAGGCACAGGGCACTCGCAGCGGCAGAGGATGATATCCGGCTGGATGCCGATGGAGCGCAGCTCCTTTACGCTGTGCTGCGTGGGCTTGGTCTTGTGCTCGCCTGCCGCGCGCATGTAGGGGACAAGCGTGAGGTGCACGTAAAGGCAGTTGTCGCGCCCGATATCCAGGCGAAGCTGGCGGATGGCTTCAAGGAAAGGCTGACCCTCGATATCGCCGACTGTGCCGCCGATTTCAATAATGGCAACATCAGGCGCCGGGTGCTCCGGCGTATCCTCGCCAAGCTGGAGGATGAAACGCTTGATCTCGTCGGTGATGTGCGGGATGACCTGCACCGTGCCGCCCAGATAGTCGCCGTGGCGTTCTTTGGTCAGCACATTATTGTAAATCGCGCCGGCGGTGGTGCTGTTGCGGCGGGAAAGAGGCTCACCCAGGAAGCGCTCGTAATGGCCAAGGTCCAGGTCGGTTTCAGCGCCGTCGTCTGTCACGTAGACCTCGCCGTGCTGGAAAGGGCTCATGGTGCCGGGATCCACATTGAGGTAGGGATCAAGCTTCTGCTGGGTCACGGACAGGCCGCGGGCCTTGAGCAGCGCGCCCAAGCAGGCTGCCGAAAGCCCCTTGCCAAGGGAAGAAAGCACTCCGCCGGTGATAAAAATATATTTTGTCTTCATACTAAGCCCCATCAGGATCAGGAGAGGTTGCGCGGCGCGGCGGATTGCCTCCGCCGCAAAAACAATTTTTGGATTATATACCTCTTTCAGGGAAAAAAACAGCCCTGGACCGCAAAAAACTGGCATTGACTCCCCCAAAAAAGACGCATAAAATAAATTCCCTTTCACCAAAGCCGCTGTTTCATGCGCCTATGGACGGCGCTTTTTGTTGTCCACCATCCCCCGCCCGCGGGGCATCCTTTCATGAGGTCTTTCTGATGAGCACTGTTAACGCGCTGATCCTTACCGGATACGGCACCAACTCCCACAAGGAAACGGCTCACGCAGCCCGGCTTGGCGGCGCTGACAGAGCGGATATCATCCACTTTGCGGATCTCGCCGCAGGCAGCGTGCGCCTCCTTGACTACAGGTTCCTCGTTTTCCCCGGCGGATTCCTTGACGGCGATGACCTTGGCGCAGGCCTAGCTGGCGCCAAGCGCTGGCTGTACCTGGAAGACGCCAACGGCGTTCCGCTGCTGGAAAGCCTGAAAAGCTTCCTCAGGGAAGGCGGCCTGATCCTGGGCATCTGCAACGGGTTCCAGCTCCTTGTGAAGCTGGGGATCCTCCCGGCGCTCACATCCACCCGCCAGAACCCCGTATTTAAGCAGGACGCCACGTTGAGCCACAATGACTCCGCGCGCTTTGAAGACCGCTGGGTCAGCCTCCTCCCCAACCCCGCCAGCCCCTGCGTCTTTACAAAAGGTCTGAATGAGCTCCTTGCCATGCCCGTGCGCCACGGCGAAGGCAAGCTCATCGCGCAGGATGAGGCCACGCTCAAGGCCATTGCCGAGCGCAACCTCATTGCCCTGCAGTATGCGGACCCGGCCACGGGCAAGCCCACGCAGGAATACCCCCTCAACCCCAATGGCTCCCCCCTGGGCATAGCAGGGCTTACGGACCCGACGGGGCGCGTCCTGGGGCTGATGCCGCACCCCGAAGCCTTCAACCACCCCACGAACCACCCGAACTGGACACGCGGCGAAAAGCCGACCCTGGGCGTGGCGCTCTTCAAAAACGCCGTGGACACGCTCCGCAGCGAATAAGCGCAAGATACTGAAAGAATAAATAACAGGGGTCCCGCCGAAAACCGACGGGACCCCTGTTGTGTCTTTAGAAGGAATCAGAAATCCTCAGCTGCTTCAGCCTTAATGAATAACTATGCAAAAATACGTACTTAAAGAGACTCTTCCATCTTCTTCAGTATAAGGTTCTGTAAAGTGACCTTCATCCCATACTATATCTATATTATTTCTTCCATAATATTCTCTATAGTTATTAATTCCTGAAGTCAAATATTCTGTACATCCTTCAAGAGTATTTCTCTCAACACCTACATAACAAGCTACTATACAAGCTATAAGATCTCCTCCATTATCTTTATTATATTGCCTATAAAGCCACCTTAAACGAGTAACGTCATCATCAATTACACCTAAAAACTCACAAGTGTCCTTTACCTCAATGGCATATTGCATATGCCATTCTTCATTAAGAATAGCTATGTCAATAGCACCGTATCTCGGGAATACTGCAGGCATTCGACCACGTATTCTATGATTCTCATTATCATTTATTGCGGGTATACTGTACTCAAAAAATAATCTTTCATTATCATTGGCTCTTTCCATTATTTTTTCTGCAATTTTACATGACATAAAGTACTCAGGACCAACATTCAAAAAATAACCATCAGTCCATTTTCTATGTAGCTGATCGGCAATTTGGATACCTTCAAAAATGCCAGCTGTCACGTCCTCTAGATTCATCACATCCTCCTAAGTAATTTTCCAATTTGTGTTTGGTCCTTACCAAGTTTGTTTTCATCGCATAGCACTTCCTCATCTTCCCAATAACCTTTTTGACCTCCTTCCGCAACCATTGCGGCTCCAGAACTTCCGCGTCTCCCCCAAAGCTCAGCACCCACGAAACGCACTCCGGAACATTGAACATCTGCGCTTCCAATGTGACTGAGCCATCTTCGTGCTGCTCAAGGCGTTGCTCCCTGCTCCATTCCCTTTCTGAAACATACGCCGCAACAGCAGGGGCAAAACGGATCTTCACGGAAAACGGCTCGCCTTCCATAAAGCCGAAGGCTTCGTTACCCGGAGCCGGCGGTTCCGGCAGTTTTTCCGAGCCACGCCTTGTCATCACGCAGCTTTTCAGCCGGTGAACAGCCAGCCGCGTGGCGTCATCGTACAGGCATTCCACAGCGCCCTTGCCTGTGACATGCCAGCCCTCGGCATACAGGCTTTCCCGATAAACAAGGAAGCGCATCGGGGCGAAATCGTATTCCTTTTCCGTTCCATTGGCTGACCTGTAGCGCACCGTGCAGACCTTTTTGCTATGTATGGCCTGCAAAAGCGTCGTTATGATCTCTTGAAACGGGCCGTAGTCTATGCGCCCCTTGCTGAGGCTTGCCCCAATGCCAGAGCCCAGCTCCCCGCTGCCCTGGGCGGAAAGCAAAGCCATCTGCCCAAGACCGGCCTGCATTTCCCG
>JAGADT010000152.1 GCA_017613475.1 Desulfovibrionaceae bacterium
CGCCGCCTGCTCCGCAGACAAGGCGGCCTCGCGCAGCCGAGCTTCCCAAAGGGGCAGGACCGCCTTTTTTTCCGCAAGCGCGCGCAGGTCCTGCTCCTGCGCCTCGCGCAGCCCCTGCAGCGCCGCAAAGCTGCCTTCCAGCTCCAGGGCGCGCAGCGCCAGCTCCAGCCTGGACTGCTCCGGCGCAAAAACGCTGCGCCTAGCCTCCCATTCCAGGCGCTCCGCCTCCAGCGCCGCCAAATCCCGCTCCAGGCGCTCCATCTGCTCAAGCCAGGCCAAAGCCCCGCGCAGCGCATCCATAGCGGCCATGGACTCGCGGATCTCCCCTTCCAGCACCGCCTGCCGCGCCAGCAGGGCCTGCTCCTCCCCTTCCTCAAGCACGTGCAGGGCGCCCAGCGCCTCGCGCAGGGAATCCCTGCGGGCTTTTTCCGCCGTCCAGCAGGCATGGACCTGCATGGAGATGCGGCTGTAAATTTCCGTGCCGGTTATCTGCTCCAGCAACGGCGCCCGTTCATCAGGCGAGGCCTGCAGGAACGCCTCAAAGCCGCCCTGCGCCAGCAGCATGGACCGCGTGAACTGGTCAAAATCCATGCCGGTGAGCTGCTCCACAAGGTCCTTGACGTTCCTGCCCTTGGTTTCAAGGGGCTTGCCCGCCCGCACGTCAATAAGTTCCTGGCGGGGCGCCTGGAGCGTTCCATCCGGCCTGCCATACGCCCTGTTCTGCCGCCAGCTGCAGGCATAAATGCCCGCGGGCACAGCAAAGACCACCTCGGCAAGGCAGTCCCCTGTGCGGCGGGACATGATTTCGTTTTCTGAGCGGCTGATGTTTCTCAGGCGGGGCGTGCGGCCATAGAGCGCCAGGCAAAGCGCGTCCAGGATGGTGCTTTTCCCCGCGCCTGTCGGGCCGCTGATGAGCAAAAGCCCGTCTGGCGCAATGGCAGGGTCGGTAAAGTCAATGCGCCATTCGCCAGCCAGGGAATTCAGGTTTTTCAGGCGGAGATTCAGGATGCGCATGGTCTCACCTCCTCGCTGGCCGCATTCATGGCATGCAGGGCTTCGGCAAAGGTCCGGCGCAGGGCCGGCCGCTCCTCATCGGGCACGCTGCTGGCCTCAAGGCACCTTTCAAAAACATCGTCCGCCGTAAGCTCCTCCAGGCGCTCGCCCTCATCGGCATCAGCCAGCATCCTGCTGCGGAAGGCGGAGCTGCGCAGGCAGAGGAGCTCGGCCGCCGTGCCTTCCGCCATGCCCTGGAGCCGGTCCCGCAGGGCTGAGGTGACGGCTTCATCGCACACGGCCTCAACCCAGGCAGGCTCACCTGACGCAATGCAGGCTTCAAGCCCCCGCTCCAGCTCCGCCGCCGTGCCTGTAAGGCGCACAAGGCGCTGGAAGCAGGGCACGGCCAGCGTTTCTATGCCGCAGAGCCGCCCCCCGGCAAAGCGCGCAAGGGCAACGCTCTTTTCCTGCCTGGCCTCCCCAAAGCCCACAGGCAGGGGAGAACCGCTGTAGCGCCTTGTTTCAAGCCCGGCCACAAGCTGCGGGGAATGCAGGTGGCCTAAGGCCACGTACTGCAGGCTTTGGGGAAAGGCTTCCGCCGGAATGCGCGCCAGCGAGCCAACATACAGGTCGCGCACGCCGTCGCCCTGCTCAACCCTGCCGCCCGCGGCAAAGAGGTGGCCCGTGGCAATGACGGGAACGGCGCCTCCGCACGCCTCGCGGAGGGCTGCCGCGCGTTCCGCAGCCCGGGCGTAATGCGCACACACCCCCTCCACAAGCTGCCTTTCCTTTTCTTCCGGGCTTTCCCCGGGCGCGGCAGAGCGCACGTCGCGGTCCCGCAAAAAGGGCACGGCGCAGACGATGAGCTCCGGCTGCCCCTCCTCATCCTTCAAAAGCAGGACCTCATCCTCGCCGGCCACGCCCACCACATGGACGCGCAGGGCGTACAGCAGGGATTTGGGTGCCTCAAGAAACGAAGGGGAGTCGTGGTTGCCGGCCACAATCACCACATGGCGGCACGCCGTTTCCATCACCCGCCCAAGAAAGCCGTAATACAGCTCCTGCGTGCGGATGCCGGGGGCAATGCCATCAAAAATATCGCCGGCGACCAGCAGCACATGCACGTTTTCGCGGCGGATCACCTCAAGCAGCCAATCCAGAAACAGCTCAAAGTGCCTGTGGCGGGACCGCCTGTACAGCGTGCAGCCCAGATGCCAGTCAGAGGTATGCAGCACATTCAAAACAGCGCCGGATGCGTTCATTCCTTCAGCTCCCGGACGGCCTTTCAGGGAGGCCGGCCTTTACGCCCTGTTTACACAAAAGCCCCGCCGACGGCAAGGCGGGGAGCAGCGCAAAATGGCACGGCTGCCCGGCGGCGGCGCGTTTTCAGCCTTGCCTTCCCACCTCTTTAGGGGTATGTTTTGCTTTCTTCGCAACAGGCTGCCATGCCCAGTTTCACCTGCCGGCAGCGCGCTTTCACGGCGCGGGCAGATGGGGGCACCGCCCCCTTTTGCGGCGCTTTCCTGCTTTTTCCCAACATTTCCATATTTTTACAATCGGATAGCTGTTATGAATGACCACGCCTCCAGATCCCAGCGTGCCCCCCGCAAAGCCCCCGCCTCCCAGACAGGGCGCAAGCCTTTTGAACGCGGCGCCTCAGAGCGCTCCAGCCAAAGGGCGCCCCGCCCGCCCCGCGGCGAAAAATCCCCCGCGCCGCAGC
>JAGADT010000153.1 GCA_017613475.1 Desulfovibrionaceae bacterium
GGCATCCGCAGCGGCGAAAACGTCGCTTCCGATTCCCGCTTTGTGCTTGTGACGGACCTGGGGCTCATCCACAAGCAATTCTCCAATGGGGAAGGCGTTGTGTACGCCGCCGCGCTGAGCAGCGGCGCCCCGGCCAAGGGCGTTTCTGTGAGCGTGCTGGGCGCAAACGGGCTCCCTGTTTTCACAGGAAGCACGGATGCCGAGGGCAAAGCCGCCCTGCCTGACCTCACGGCCCTGCGCAACGAAAAGAAACCCCTTGCCATCCTTGCCGTGAACGGCGGCGATACCGCGCTTTTGCCCTTCAGCGACCCAGAGCGCACCATCAGCTATTCCCGCTTTGAAACAGGCGGGAACACCAGCCGCTCCGGCGGGCTCAGCGCCTTTGTTTTTGGCGAGCGCGACCTCTACCGCCCGGGAGAGAGCGTGCACTTTGGCTGCGTGCTGAAGCAGGGCCAGTGGGACTCCCTGAACGGGCTGCCCCTGCGCGCCGAAATCTATACGCCGCGCGGAGACCTTTTTGCCTCCAAAGACCTGAAGGCGGACGCCTCAGGGCTCTGCGAGCTGGAATGGAAACTTCCTGAAACAGCAGGCACAGGGCTGTACCGCATGGACCTGCGCCTTGCCGAAGGGCAGTACAAGAACAGCGTGGTGGCTGAAAGCCATTTCCGCGTTGAGGAATTCCGCCCCGATACGCTGAGCCTTTCCGTGCGCATGAGCGACGCGCCGGCAAAGGGCTGGCTCTGCACCCAGAATCCCGCGCCTGGCCAGCCTTCCGCCGATGTCAGCCTGATGAACCTTTTCGGCACCCCGGCGGCCGGGCACACCGTGCGCGCCACGGCCAGGGCGGAATCTGTGCCGCTCATCTTCCCCGGGTACGCCGGCTGGACGTTCTATGACGCGGCGGCCCTCCAGCAGCCCATGACCCGCGACCTGCCTGACGCCTCAACAGATGCCCAGGGCAAAACAAGCTTCCAGCTCCCCGATGACCTCCTCCAGGCAGGGACAGCCAGGCTTTCCCTTGCTGTGGAAGGGCTGGAAGCCGGCGGCGGCAGGGGCGTTAAGGCCAACACGCGCCTCCTTGTTTCCCCGCTGACATGGATGCTGGGCTGGAAAACGGGCTCCAACCTGAACTTCCTGCGCCAGAACGGCAGCGCGGAGCTTTCCCTCCTGGCCGTTAAGCCCGACCTTTCCGCCGCGGCTCCCGGCCAGGTCACGCTGCGCACGCTGAACGTCACCTATTCAGCCACGCTTTTCCGCGATGATGCAGGCCAGTACCGCTACGACAGGCTGCGCCAGGAAAAGGAAGCCTCCTCGAAAAAGGCTGAGCTTGGCGAAAAGGGGCTCAGCGTGCCGCTGGACCTTTCCACGCCAGGCGAGCGCATCCTGGAAGTCGTCAGCGCCGACGGCATGGTGCGCGCCCGCATTCCGTATACCGTAGCGGGCATTGCCGCCGCGAACTTCAGCGAAGACCGCGACCCCATGCTTTCCGCGCACCTGGACAAGACGGACTACAACCCCGGCGACAGCGTTGAAATCCACCTTTCAACGCCGTACAGCGGCGCGGGACTCATCACCATCGAGCGTGACCGCGTGGCTGCCCAGCAGTGGTTCACCGCCAACGCCGGCGACACTGTCCAGCGCATCAGCCTGCCCAGGGATTTTGAAGGGCGGGCCTACCTCAACATCACCTATTTCCGCTCCCTGAAGGACAAGGACATCTTCACCAAGCCCCTGGCCTCTGCCATTGTGCCCTTCACCGTCAACATGAAGGGCCGCGACCTCGGGCTGAGCCTGAAGATTGCCGGCGCCAAAGAGGGCGCGCTGCCTGTCGCCCGCCCGGGCTCCAAGCTCGCGGTTGCCATTAAGGCGCAGAAGGCGGGCAAGGCGCTGCTCTTTGCCGTGGATGAAGGCATTTTGCAGATGACAGCCTACAAGACGCCGGATCCTTTGGCGGCGCTCCTGGGCAACAGGGCCCTGGAAGTGGAAACCTCGCAGCTCTTTGACTTGCTCATGCCTGAATACGGGCTCATGAAGAGCACTGTTTCAGCCTTTGGCGGCGGCGAATCCACCATGTCTTCCCCGCTGGGGCAGAACCCCTTCAGGCGCCGCGGCGAGGCTTCCGCCGTGTTCTGGTCCGGCATTATGGATGTCGGGCCCAGCGAAAAGACCGTGGAAATCCCCGTGCCCTCGCATTTCAGCGGCAAGTGGCGCGTCATGGCCGTGGCTGCCTCGGGCGACAGCGTTTCCTCCGCGCAGGCCTCCGCCAACATCCAGGCGGAAGTGGTCATGCAGCCTGCCGTTCCGGTATTTGCCGCCCCGGGCGACGAATTCACGGCGGCGCTGACGCTTACGGACATGAGCGGGCTTGGCGACGCGGCAAAGGGCCGGAACCTTATCCTGAGCGTGGACCCCGGCAAGGGCTTCGCCCTGGAGAACAAAGAGTCCGTGCCGCTTATGCTCCTGCCTGAAAAATCGCAGACCATCCAGCTTAAGCTCCGCGCGCTGGATGTGCCAGGCGAGCACACGCTGGCCTTCCATATTGCCCCGGCCGCAAACGAAAAGGGCAATGAAGTGGTGCGGGCCATCCCCGTATCCATCCGCCCGGCCGCGCCCCTGGCCA
>JAGADT010000154.1 GCA_017613475.1 Desulfovibrionaceae bacterium
CATGGCAAAAGCGCTTGGCGTGCCCTGCGAACTAGGCCGGGCTGACGTGCGGGCTCTTGCTGCCTCCACTGGCGCCGGTCTTGAAGAAGCGGGGCGCGCCGCCCGCTACGCCTTTCTGGAAGAAGTGCGGCAGCGGCACGGCGCTGAGTGGATTTTGCTGGCCCACCATGCCGACGACCTTGTGGAAGACGTTCTCCTGCGGCTTATCCGCGGCGCTGGCTGGCCAGCCCTGGGCGGCATGCCCGCTTTGGACGCGCAGAGGCACCTGCTCCGCCCCTTCCTAGAGCTTTCCAAAAGCGAGCTTGAAGCCTTTGCCCGCCAGGAGGGCGCCGCCTGGCTGCATGACGCCTCAAACGAATCCGACGCGTTCCGCCGCAACCGCCTGCGGCACCATGTGCTGCCCCTCCTTTTTGCCGAAAATCCAGCCCTGCGCCGCACGATAGCCCGCCTCTGGGAACTAGCTAGGGAAGACGAACGCTTTTGGGAAAGCTATCTTTCCCCAATCGTATCCACATGCCTCTGCGGGGAAGGCGAGGCCGCCCTGGCTGAAGCTAAGGCCCGCGCCCTGCCCCGCGCAGCGCGCCTCCGCCTCTTTGCAAAGCTTATTGCCCACGTGGGCAGGGGAAAAGGGCAGCCACGCGCCGAAACGCTCTTTGCGCTTGATAACGCACTGCTTGCCCCGCAAAGGCCCAAGCGCTTCCAATTCCCAGGCGGCATCACAGCCACCCTGCACGGCGGAGTCATCCGCTTTGCACGGGGCTAAAACAATTCCCCGCCTCCAGCACAAAACAACACAACGCCGCAGTTTTGCCATAGCGGCAAAGGAAGCGCGGCGCCATTGTCTTTTAAGGCTGTTTTCTGCCCAAACAGGCATCGCCATTTCATGCTGTTAAACTAAAAATACTCCGTTTTGCACGCACTTTCCTGAATTATGCAAACGGAGATACTCATGAACAGGCGTATCCTTTTCTTTTGGTCGCTCATCTGCGCAATGATGATTTATCAGTCAGCAATGGCTGAAGAACAGCTGATGACTTCCTCTATTCAGACGCAAATACCTGCTGCGCTCATGCCGCACCCAGGTCCTCCTGTTATCAGCGCCCTGGGACCTGCCGGCGGCACCTTCCCAAAAGGAGCCTTCGGCGCAGTGCTCAATTATGCCCTGGCGGATAAAAATCGTTCCTTTCATCACAGCAGCAGAGAATACAGGCTTGCGGACGGGAAAAAAGTCCATACGGCGCAAAATATGCTGACTGCAAAATTACGGTATGGCCTTGGCGGCGGCTGGGATATCCGGACAGCTACACCCATAGCCTATAACCGCCTGCACAACAATCCGGCAGGCCTCAGCAAAAAAAGAGGCGTAGGGGATACTCTGGTTATCCTCCATAAACAATTCATGTCTCAAGCGCAGGGCAAGCCTCTCGACCTGGCATTTGGCATCGGCGCATGGGGAGGATGGGGAGAGCTTGGAATGAGCTATGCCTTTGATAATGGCCGCCATCTTCTTGAAGCGGAACTGGGATACCTATGGCGTGGTCATGGGGGACACGCGGAAAATTATGGCAAGCAAAGCGACCTTCTGCGTGCCAACGCCCGCTATGCCTTTGCCGTAAGCAGGCACATGGATGCCGGTGTTGAAGCCCAGTACGAACATGCGTTTCAGGGGGACCAGCGTGGGGTAAAGCTGCACAACGCCTACGACACACTTTTTGCCGGACCTGCTTTAACAATAAAAATCCCCTCATGGAAAGCGACACTGGGACTTTCCGCCCAGTTTTCCCTATATCAGTGCTATCAAAAGGCTCATTCGCCGCAGTCATTAGGGGAGCGCGCACGTCTGGAACTTAAATTAACAAAAAACTTCTAAGGCTAGAGCTTTAACGCTGCCAATGCCAGGGAATTGACCCTACGGTGATACAGAAAAAGCGGCGCCTCATTGGCACCGCCCCTGCTAAAAAGCCGGCTCGGCAAAAAATGCCTGCCCTGCCTACTCTTCCAACGGCTTTGGGCTCATGCGGAGCAGCTGCAGCAGGCGGGCATCCGCTTCTTTGGGATCCTGCCCGCGGCGGCGGGCGATATGCGGCAGATTATCCACCGCGTCGCATGGACGCAGATACAGCGGGTCAAGATCGCGCTGCCCTGCCTCTGCTTCCAGGGCCAGGCGGATCAATGCCCGGCGGCAGGGGTGATCGCCCTGCTCCACAACGGCACGGCAGCCCGCGGGCAGCGAAGGAAGCAAGGCGGAAGCGTTGCGCGTAAGCCCACTCCCCAGCACGCACAGCGAGCCTGCAGCACGTTCAAGCCCCTGCAGGGCGCCCTCCAGGCTGCGGACCTCGGCCTTGCCCTGCGCCACGGGCAACCCCTCAGCGCCGCGAGAAAAATCCTGCACATGCACAAGCCCGCGGCGGGCATGGGTCAGCACGCGCACAAAGGCTGCGCCCTCCGCGCACGGCCCCAGGGCCAGCGCCTGCATGTAGTTGATGCCGGCCAAATCCGCGCCAGTGGCCCGGCGAAGAGCTGCCCCCAGGGAGAGCACCAGGCGCAGCCCCGTAAAACTCCCGGGACCCTGCACGCAGGCAATGCGCCCAAGACTGACCATGGGGATTTCCAGCGCGCGGAAGGCGTGCTCCAGGGCGGCTGGCAGAATCTCCGTCCCGCGGGAAGGCGCTTCCCATTCCTGAAAGCACAAAAGCTCCGCACGGGAAGACGCGCCCCCTTCCGCCTCTCCTGCCTGAGAACCGGCAGGAAGGGTGCCATCCGCTTTTTCGTGGCTGAACGCAGCCTCAGGAGCGAAGCCGCCCTCAACCCTGGCTAGAATCAGCTGCACGCGGGATTCCGCGGCATTCAGCACCAGGAGGCAATCTTTCTCCACATCAACCTCCGAAAACCCCGCCTAGGAAAAGAGCCTGACGATATCATTCCAGGTGGCAAAAATCATCAGCCCGAGCAAAAGCCCTAAGCCAACACGCATGGCAATATCCCGCACCTTTTCAGGCAGGGGGCGGCGCATCGCCATTTCAAGCAGCAGGAACACGGACGTGCCGCCATCCAGCACAGGCACGGGCAGGAGGTTAAGGATGCCGAGGTTGATGCTGATGAACGCCGCGAGGGAGAGCACGCTGATAAGCCCGTGCGAAGCCTGCTCGCCAACCATCTGCGCGATGAGGATGGGGCCGCCCACCTGATCCAGGGGGACAGCCCGCTGGAACAGCTTTACAAAGCTTTGGATGGTGAGGGATATCAGGCGCCAGGTCTGCGACCAGCCCTCCGCCACGGCATCGAGAAGCCCGAGCTTGCGCGCATCCATGCGCCCTGAGGCGGAAATGCCGATGAGCCAGGCGGGCTTTTTTTCGCCAAAAACGTTTGTGCGCGTCCCTGCTTCAGGCGTGATTTCCTTGAGGATCACAAGCTTGCCGTCGCCGTCCCTGCGCTCAAAAATCACGCTGACAGCCTTTCCGCCGCCAGCTTCGATGATTTTACCTATCTGCCCCCATTCCTGAACAGGCTGCCCGTCTACGCGCACAAGAATATCGCCTTTCTGCAGGCCTGCCTTTTCCGCCGGCGACCCGGCCTCCACGCCGCCGACTTCCGGCGTGATAAAGCTGTGCCCGACCACGGCAGCCACGCCAAAGTAAATCAAAAAGGCAAGAAGGAGGTTGGCCAGGGGACCTGCCAGCACCACAAGCAGGCGCTGCCAGGCCGGATGTCTGGCAAAGGATTCCTCCTCCGTAAAGGAAACATTGTTGCGGGCGTCTTCCTTAAGCGTTTCCTCAGATTCCGTATCCGGCGTTTCGCCTACCAGCGCCACATAGCCGCCAAGCGGCACAAGGGAAAGGCGGTACTCGGTTTTGCCGCGGCGCACGCCCCACAGGCGGGGGCCAAAACCCAGGGAAAAGGTCCGCACGCCTATGTCAAACAGCCTGGCAACGCTGAAATGCCCAAGCTCGTGGAAAAAGATCAGGCCGCCAAGCACCAGCACAATGGCAAGCACAGCCTGCCAGTGGGAAAAGAGGGAAAGCAACCAGTCCATCTACATGCCCGCAATGCGCTGTTTTGTCCGCTGCCGTGCAGCGGCATCGAAGGCCTCGATGCGCGCCAGGGTGGCATAGGCTTCGGAAGCGCCGGAAAAAGACTGCAAAAACGCCGGAGGCTGCCCTGCTGCGGAGGCGGCAGCGCCATCCGCCTCATCAGCCTCAGCCATGGCCGCCGCGATAAGCTCCGGAATATCCATAAATCCAATGCGCCCGGCAAGAAAGGCCTCCACGGCCAGTTCATTGGCTGCGTTGAGCGCAACCTGGCTGGCCAAAGTGCCGGAAAGGGCCTTCAGCGCCAAGCCGAGGCAGGGAAACGCCTCCATATCCGGCTCTTCAAAGGTCAGGGTGCCTGCCTTAGCCAAATCAAGCGGAGCCACGCCGCAGTCCGCGCAGCGGGGCCAGGCCAGGCAGTGGGCTATGGGCATGCGCATGTCCGGCGTGCCCAGGTGGGCAAGGAGCGAGCCATCGTGAAACTCTACCAGAGCATGCACAATGGACTGCGGATGCACCAGAACGCCGATCTTCTCCACAGGCACGCCGTAGAGGTGATAAGCCTCCATGACTTCAAGCCCCTTGTTCATCAGGCTGGCGCTGTCGATAGTGACCTTGGCGCCCATGCTCCAGTTGGGGTGCTTAAGCGCCTGCTCGGCCGTGACCGAACGCAGGAAATCACGCCTGCAGCCGCGGAAGGGCCCGCCGGACGCCGTAATAATGATGCGCTCCACATCCTCTTCGCGCCGGCGCATGGCCTGAAACACCGCGTTATGCTCAGAATCTACAGGCAGGACAACGGCGCCGCTGTACCTGCAGATGCTGCGCAGGAGCGTGCCCGCCAAAACGAGGGACTCCTTGTTGGCAAGGCAAATGACCTTGCCGGCCAGCGCCGCGGCAATGGCGCCGGGGAGCCCTGCCGCCCCCACCTGGGCCGCCAGCACCGTGGAAACCTCGGGGAGGGAAGCCAGGCGCGCGTAGCCTTCCGGACCCACGACAATGTTCGGGTGATACCCGGCTGGCAACAGCGGCAGCAGCCGCTCAGCCGAATCTTCATTCTGCACGCCAAGCCACGCGGGACGCCAGCGCCCTGCCTGCTCAGCCAGCAGCTGGACATTGCGCCCTGCTGCCAGCGCCGTGACTTCAAAAAGATCGGGGTGGCATTCAGCCACGCGCAAGCCATTGACGCCGATGGAGCCGGTGCAGCCCAGAATGCAGAGGCGGCGGGGACGGGCCTGTTCCCATTTCTGAGAAGGCAGCGATGAAATGTAATTGACCATGAACAATTCCTTTGGCTGCGAGGCAGCGGGCAGCAGGATCAAGAGGCAAAAACACGAAAAGAGCCAGGGACAGCGCGCTAAGAAAGCCGGCAGGAAGCCTTAGGCATTAAGCGCTCCCCGCCTGCGTGCTGGAAAAGGCGCCCTGGCTACTTCCAGAAGTGAAGGAACTGGCTGAGGGCAGCGTACAGCGGGATCACAAAAAGGAGGCTGTCGATGCGGTCCAGCACGCCGCCATGTCCCGGCAGGAGCGAGCCTGAATCCTTTACGCCGCAGGCCCGCTTGAGCGCGGATTCAAAGAAATCGCCAAACTGCGCGGCAACGCCAAGCCCCGCCCCCAGCAGCGCGAAATGCCAAAGGGGAGCAGCCCCCCACGCGATGCCGGCAAGCGAAGCGATAAGGACACTCCCAAACAAGCCGGCAATGCTGCCTTCAACGCTCTTCTTGGGGCTGACCTTGGGCCAGATCTTATGCCGCCCCCAGCGGCTGCCGGCAAAATACGCCAGGGTATCCGAAGCCGCCGCCACGCCGACGATCAGCAGCTGCTCATGCAGGGCCAGCCCTAAGGCCGGTGCAAGCAGGAGCGGAACATAGCCGATGCCCGCAAGCAGTATAGCCGTTGGTTCAAAAGCGGCGCTGTCATCCGCGGCCCAGTGGATAAGGTAGAGCGTAAACAGCACGACACAGGAAACGCCCATTCCCGCCAGGGCCGCCGCAGGCCCAAAATGCGCGGCAGCCAAAACACCCAGGCCAAGCAAAAGGGCAACGGCACGCCCAAAGAAATGCCCCCCGCGCTTTCCAAACAAGCCCTGAAATTCCCACTGGCCAAGCAGGGCGAAAAGAGCCAGCAGGGCAAAGAGCACCCAGCCGCCAAAGCCAAGGGCCAGGGCGAGAAGAAGCAGCAGGAACAAGCCGGTAACAATGCGAACAGCCGTGGATGATGCCATACGAAACTCCCCCTAAAGATTACTTGCCGGCGACCTGCTCGGAGGTCAGGCCAAAACGCCTTTCCCTGCCTGCATACCAGGTGATGGCGCGGTCCAGCTCTTCCGCGTTGAAATCCGGCCAGAGCGTATCGCAGAAATACAGCTCGCTATAGGCGCTTTGAAAAGGCAGGTAGTTGCTGAGGCGCCACTCGCCGCCAGTGCGGATAATCAAATCAGGATCAGGCTGGCCTGCGGAATACAGCTCTTTGCGGAAGCGCTCTTCCGTAATCTCCTCCGGCTTTACGCCGGCATTGGCAAGGCGGCGGGCAGCCCGCAGGATTTCTTCACGGCCTGAATAATTCAGGGCCAGGTTCAGGGTGAGGTCCCGCCCGCCGGCCGTGCGGCGGACAGAATGCTCCACAGCCATCCTGGCAGAAGCCGGCAGTTCCCCTGCCTCCCCAAAAATATTCAGGCGGATGCCGTTCTGCACCATGGAATCCAGCTCAGACCCCAGGAAAAACGTCAGCAAATCAAAAAGGAGGCCGACTTCCGCCTTGGGCCGCCCCCAATTTTCGCGGGAAAAGGTGTAGAGCGTGAGGTACGGGATGCCGCGCTCGCGGCAGGCCGTAACAACAGCCTTGGCCGCGCGGACGCCCGCGCGGTGCCCCTCGCTGCGGGGCAGGTTCCGCTGCTGCGCCCAACGTCCGTTGCCGTCCATAATGGCGGCGATCTGTGTGGGAAGCCTGTTCAACGGTCCACCTTGCGCTGCGGCGCTGTTTCAGGACTCTTGCCGGCGGCTTTAACAAAAACGGCGGGCGCGGCCCTCCCCTCTGAAGAACGGGCCGCACAAAAGCCGCTAGATATCCATGATTTCCTTTTCCTTGGCCTGGCAGTGCGTGTCCACGCCGGCCACGTACTTGTCGGTCATTTTCTGGATGTCTTCCATGGCTTTTTTCAGCTCATCCTCGGAAATGACCTTTTCCTTTTCAAGCTTCTTGAGCTGCTCGTTCGCGTCGCGGCGGACATTGCGGACGGCCACTTTGGCGTCTTCGCCGTACTTGCGGGCAATCTTGCTCAGTTCCTTGCGGCGCTCTTCGGTAAGCGGCGGAATGGAAATGCGGATGACCTTGCCGTCATTCACAGGGGTCAGCCCAAGGTCGGACTTGAGGATAGCCTTTTCCACGCCGGAAAAAGCCCCCCTGTCCCAGGGCTGGATGGTGATGGTGCGGCTGTCAGGCACAGCCACCGAGGCGAGCTGGCCCACGGGGGTCAGCGTGCCGTAGTAATCAACCTTGATGTTTTCAACCAGGCTCGTGGAGGCGCGCCCCGTGCGGAGCTTGCCAAAATCACGCTCCAAGACGGTCAGGGCCTTTTCCATGCGATCTTCGGTTTCAAGGAAAATGCTGTCTTTGTCCATGCTCTTACTCTCCTTCAATGATGGTGCCTGCTGAGCCATCTGTAACGACCTTGCGGATGCTGCCGTTAAACATGCTGCAGACGATGATGGGCAGGTTGTTGTCCTGAGCCAGCGTAATGGCCGTGGAATCCATGACCTTGAGGCGCCGGCGCAGCGTTTCGTCATAGGTAAGGCGGCGGAACATCACGGCATCAGGATGCGTCACAGGGTCCTTATCATACACGCCGTCAACCTTTGTCGCCTTGATGATGGCATCGCACTTCAGTTCCATGCCGCGCAGGGCAGCCGTGGTATCCGTGGTGAAATACGGGTTTCCGGTGCCTGCCGCGCAAATGACCACGCGGCCCTTTTCCATGTGGCGCATGGCCCTGCGGCGCACATAGGGCTCGCAGACCTGGCGCATTTCTATGGCCGAGAGCACCCGCGTAGGGTAGCCAATTTTTTCCAGGGCGTCCTGCACGGCCAGCGCGTTCAGCACCGTGGCCAGCATCCCCATGTAATCCGCCGAAGCGCGGTCCATGCCCTTGGCAGAGCCTGACAGCCCGCGGAAAATATTGCCGCCGCCGATCACAAGCGCCACCTCAAGGCCAAGATCGAGCACGCCGCCGATTTCCGCGCAGATTTTTGAAACGATTTCCGGGTTGATGCCCGTTTTCTGCTCGCCAGCCAGCGCCTCGCCGCTGAGCTTCAGCAGCACCCTCTTGTATTTGAGTTCCGTCATGATTTCTTCCCCGTTGCTTTGGCAGCCCAAAGGCTTATTGCCCGCTGGACCTGCGAGAATCAAGGCTGTAGGGCTTGCCCCAGCCGCCCTCGCCTATCCTGACGTATTTGAGAAAGGCGTAAAACGCTCCATGGACAGCATTGATAAAGCCGGCCCTGCCATCCAAAAAGCCGCGCTTGAGCACATAAAGGCGCAAAAAGCGGCCAAAGCCGTGCGCAAGCCCTTTGGCCACGCCGCCGCGCACGCCCTTCGCCTCCAGTTCCGCAGCGCCCTGCTGGGCATAGGAATTGATTTTATCCAGATGCTCGCGGAACGAGGCGTAGGGATAGTGCACAATATCGCCTGAAAGGCGGCGTGTTTCGCCCAGTGGATGGAAGGAATAGTGCGCGCCGGAAACTTCCACGCGCATTTTCCCGCGGCGGAAGCAGCGCAGAAGCTCATCCGGGTACCAGCCGCTGTGCAAAAGGAAGCGGTTGTAATACCAGGAGCGGCGCGGTACGTAAAAGCCCGCCAGATTTCCGCAGGAGGGATCGCCTTCAGCGGATTTCACCGCATTCAGGAAGGCCTCCCGCAGTTCTGGCGTGCACTGCTCATCCTGATCAAGGCTGATCACCCAGTCAGTGGGGTATTCCTCCTCAAAGAGGCCAAGGGCAAAGCGGAACTGCGCCGCCGGCCCGTCCCACGCATGGGGGATGAACACGGCGCCGGACTTACGGGCAATGGCCTCCGTGGCGTCGGTGCTGAAAGAATCAACAACAATCACCCTGTCGCAGAACGCCAGGGAATCCAGGCATTCCGCCAGCAGGCGCGCGCCGTTGTAGGTCAGCACAAGTCCCGTGATAAAAGGCTTCATAGCACTCCATCTACCCTGCGGCATGGGCAGGGCATATCTTCCCGGCTCCCTGAACGTATGGAACGCCGGCAATTTTGCCAGGGAATGCTTTTTTCCGCTGCGCAAGGGACGCGCGGAACGGCATTTCCGGCGGCAATGCCTCCGGGGCATCACCCCGCAGACGCGGAATAGGCATGAAAAAGAGCCCCGGAAGGCAGGCCCGCGCGCCCACGGCTGGCAGCCGGCACAAAAAAAAGGGGGCCGCAGCCCCCTCTTTCTAGCTCAAAACGTTTGCTTATTCAACGCCCAGCTGCAGGCGCACAAAGCGCGCAACGGTAATGGGCGTGCCGGCTTCCTTGGAAGCTTCCTTAAGCATATCGGCAACGCTCTTCTTGTCGTCACGGATATAGGGCTGGTCAAGCAGGCAGACTTCCTTGTGGAATTTCTTCACAGCGCCTTCGGCGATGCGCTCCACAATCTGCTCGGGCTTGCCTTCGGCGCGGGCCTTCTGGCGGTACACTTCGCGCTCGCGCTCTTCAGCGGCGGGATCCAGGCTCTTGGCATCCACGGCAAGCGGATTGGCGGCGGCAACCTGCATGGCCACGTTTTTGGCGGCGGCAAGCACGGCGTCGTTGACCGTAGCGGCGTTCACTTCAACCAGGGCAACGAGCTTGCCGTTGCTGTGGAGGTAGCTGCCCACCACGCCGGGGTTGGAAAGCTCCATTTTCACCGCGCGGCCGATCTGCATGTTTTCGCCAATGGTCGCAATGGCGCTGTTCAGCATATCCTGCACGGTGCCGCCTTCAGCGGGGCGGGCCAGGAGGGAGGCGGTGTCGGCCGGGAAATCGGAAACAACCAGGCCGAGGACCTGCTTCACGAAATCCTGGAATTTATCGCCGCGGGCCACGAAGTCGGTTTCGCACTTGACTTCAACGGCCACGGCGCTCTTGCCGTCTTCGGCGATATGCACGCCAAGCAGGCCTTCCGTGGTGGCGCGGCCAGCTTTCTTAGCGGCTTTGGAAAGGCCCTTTTCACGGAGCCAGTCAATGGCCTTTTCCATGTCGCCGTCGTTGGCAACAAGGGCTTTCTTGCAATCCATCATGCCTGCGCCGGTCTTTTCGCGCAGTTCTTTCACCATCTGGGCGGAAATGCTCATCACTATTTCTCCAAAATACGCTTGGGACAAAAGCCGGTTACTCGGCGGCTTCCTGCTTGGCCTCTTCCTGATCGGCAGCCTGCTTCAGGGCTTCCTCGGCATCAGCATTGCTGTTGTCCTTAACCATGGCGGCGCCTTCGAGGCAGGCTTCAGCAATGGCGTTTACAAACAGCTTGATGGCGCGGATGGCGTCGTCGTTGCCGGGGATGATGTAGTCGATAACATCGGGATCGCAGTTGGTGTCGGTAACGGCAACAATCGGGATGCCCAGCTTGCGGCATTCCTTCACAGCGATTTCTTCGCGGTGGGGATCGATGATGAAGGCCAGCTGCGGCAGGCGGTCCATGTTCTTGATGCCGCCCAGGGTCAGCTCAAGCTTGTCCATTTCGCGCTGGAAATTCAGCACTTCGCGCTTCTGGTAACGGTTTACCGTGCCGTCGGCAAACATGGCTTCAAGCTTCTTCAGGCGTTCGATGCTCTTCTGAATGGTGGCAAAGTTGGTCAGGGTACCGCCCATCCAGCGGTTCGTCACATGGAACTGGCCGGCGCGGTCGGCTTCGGCCATGACGGTTTCCTGAGCCTGGCGCTTGGTGCCGATAAAGAGCACGCGGCCGCCGTTGGCAACGGTTTCCACAACTTTGTCGTGGGCGGTGCGGTACAGTTTTACGGTCTGCTGGAGGTCAATGATATGGATGCCGTTGCGCGCGCCGAAAATGAAGGGGCGCATCTTAGGATTCCAGCGGCGGGTCTGGTGCCCAAAATGGACGCCAGTTTCCAGCATCTGCTTCATGCTGACATAAGCCATGAGAAAATCTCCTTGAAAAAGGGGTTTGCTTCCACCCGCGGCCCTCGCTTTTCGACCTTTGCCAGGTGTCCGGACCATCCGGAACGCGCTGGACAAAGGCACCCCAAGCCGCTGCCGGAGTGTGTATGATAGAGAACTGCCGAGCGTTAAACGCTTTTCTTTGCGCTGTCAAGCCTCTTTCAAAATGCCTGGCAGCCGGGGTCCCCTCCCCCCTTTGGGAAGGAGCCTCCCGCAAAAAAGATTGACAAGCCGCCGCGAGTAGCCGATTCTTGCCCCATGGCGCTTGGCGCCAAAATAATCACAAGCCCTCCATTTCAGGGCGCTCTGCCTAATTAAGGAGACGATATGTCCGTTACTACCCTGCTTCATCCCGATGAGATCGACCGCGTGATCGAACGCCTTGCCAGCCAGGTCATCGAGCGCCATGACCA
>JAGADT010000155.1 GCA_017613475.1 Desulfovibrionaceae bacterium
CGTCAGGCCGGCCCCTGACGCAGAGCCTCGCGCGGGAACTCTCCAAAGATCCCAGGCTCACGCTCATCTGCGGGCGTTATGAGGGCATTGACGCCCGCCTCCAGACCCTTTTCCCCATCGAAACCGTGAGCGTAGGGGAGGCGGTGCTCAATGGCGGCGAAGCCGCGGCCATGATGCTCATTGAGGCGGCCTGCCGGCTGATCCCGGGCTTTATGGGCAAGGAAGAATCCGGGGAGGATGAGAGCTTTTCCAACGGGCTTCTGGAATACCCCCACTATACGCGGCCTGAGCTTTTTGAAGCGCTTGCCGTGCCGGAGATTCTGCGCGGCGGGGACCATGGGCGCATTGCCGCATGGCGGAGGGAGCAGTCCCTGCTTACGACGCTGCGCCGGCGCCCCGAAATGCTGGATGGCGCGCCGCTCACCCACAGCGACCTGAGCGTGCTCAAGGAGGCCGTTGCCGAAGAAAACGCCCCGCGCCTTGGCCGCAACCTGCACTGCGCGCTTGTGCATTATCCTGTTTTCCTTGATGAAAAAAAATGCGGCGCAACGTCTTTGACAAATCTTGATATTCACGATATAGCCCGTTGTTCCCGCACGTATGGCCTGAAAAGCGTGCAGATTGTGACGCCGTTGGCGGATCAGCAGCATTTGCTGGATGTTTTGCTCCAGCACTGGACGCAGGGGCCGGGGAGCCGGAGCAACCCGGACAGGGCCGAAGCGCTGTCCCTGGTGCGCAAAGCCGGCAGCCTTGAGGAGGCCATCGCCTCCGTCAGGGAGCAGTGTGGGGAAGCACCGCTTGTGGTGGCTACCAGCGCCCGCTATGGGCTGGCGGAGCTTATCACCTGCGGTAGCGTGCGTCATGCGCTTTCAGAGCGTCCAGTCCTGCTCGTTTTTGGCACCGGGCACGGGCTCGCTCCTGAGGCGCTGAAGCTCTGCGATGGAGCCCTGAGGCCCCTGCGCTATCTGGAAGGGTACAACCACCTTCCGGTCCGCGGCGCGGCGGCCATCATCCTCGACAGGCTTTTGGGCGACTGTGACTGGCCGTCCTGGCGCACTGAATGAAACATTGATTTCTCATGCTTTGTAAGGAGTCTTCCCATGGACATCATCCGTAAAATCGAACGCGAAAATATGCGTATGGATATCCCTTCCTTCAAGTCCGGAGACACCGTTAAGGTGCATCTGCGCATTGTGGAAGGCGAAAAGGAACGTATTCAGGTTTTCCAGGGCAATGTGATCCGCATCAGCCGCGGCACCACCGGCGCCACCGTGACCGTCCGCAAGATCTCTGACGGCGTGGGCGTGGAACGCGTGTTCCCCCTGCATTCCCCCTTCATCGACCACATGGAAGTGGTGAGCGAAGGCTGCGTCCGCCGCAGCCGCCTCTACTACCTGCGCGACCTTAAGGGCAAGGCTGCGCGCATCAAGCCCAAGAAGCGCTTCTAATCCTGCTTGCTTTCCGCGGGGAGGGCGCACGCCCTTCCCGCGTGTTTTCTCTGCGCCCGAAAGGTTTTTCCTGACGGGTTTTTTGTGTTTTTTGCCGGCAGAAGCCCAGCCCCGCGGGATTCCCCGCCAGGCGGCCTGGTTTGCCGGGCGCTTTTGGGAGCCTCCATGTCCAGACACGCGCCTCGTTTTGAAATGGGCCCCACGCTGCTTGACCCTCTGGCCGGCAGCCACGTCGCGCTGGCGCGCATTGCCGGCATTGATGAAGCGGGGCGGGGCTGCCTTGCCGGCCCTGTTGTGGCTGCGGCGGCCATTTTGCCCGCGGGCGCCAAAATCGAAGGGCTTGATGATTCCAAGGCCGTGCCCGCCACGCGCCGCGCAGGGCTTGCGGCGCAGATTGGCGAGGTGGCCGTGGCCTGGGGGCTTGGCCTTGTCTGGCCGCGTGAAATAGACCGCATCAATATCCTGGAAGCCACGTTCAAGGCCATGAGCCGCGCGGTGCGCACGCTTAAGGTCCGCCCGGAACTTTTGTTGGTGGATGGCAACCGCGAGATCCCGCGCGCCTGGCTCCAGTCTGTGGCGGGCTTTGCCCCGGCGCAGAAAGCCATTGTTGGCGGCGATGCGCTGGTGCCCGCCATTTCCGCGGCCTCCATCCTGGCCAAGGTCACCCGCGATGAGCTGATGGAGCGCATGGACAGGCGCTACCCGCAGTACGGCTTTGCCCGCCACAAGGGCTACGGCACGGCCGAGCATCTGGCGATGCTGCGCAAATACGGCCCCTGCCCCATGCACAGGATGAGCTTCCGCAAGGTCCGCCCGGAAGAGCCGGCTAAGGCCTGCGTGCAGGGCACCCTATGCTGAGCCGCGCAGAAGCCAGGAAGTTGCTGGGACAGTCCGGCGAGGATGCCGCGGCACGCCTGCTGCAGGCAAAGGGGCTTGGCATCATTGCCCGCAACTGGCGCAAGGGCTCCCTGGAGCTGGACCTGGTCTGCCGGGATGGCGGCACGCTGGTCTTTGTGGAGGTGCGCACGCGCAGGGCCGGCGGCATGCTTACGCCCGCCGAAAGCCTTACGCCCTCCAAGCGCCGTTCATTCGAGCGGGCGGCGCGGGCCTATCTGCAGGCCAATGATCTGTGGGACAGCCCCTGCCGTTTTGACCTTGTCTGCGCCGAAGCCCGTTCCATTAACCCGCCCTTTGACCTGCAACTGGAGCATTTCATCAATGTTGACCTCTGACGGCGCCCTCTTTGTTGTGGCAACGCCCCTTGGCAATGCGGATGACCTTTCGCCGCGCGCCAGGGAGGTTTTGGAATCGGCGGAGCTTGTGCTTGCGGAAGACACGCGGCGCGCCGGCCTCATGTGCCAGCGCTGCAATGTGCGGGCAAAGCGCTTTTTGAGCTTTCACGATCACAACGAAGAGGAAAAGACCGCCTCCATTGTCACGATGCTGAAGGAGGGTGCGCGCCTGGCCCTGGTTTCTGACGCGGGCCTGCCCCTGGTGGCGGACCCGGGCTACAGGCTGGTGCGTGCCTGCCGGGCGGAGGGCATCCCCGTTTCCGTGATCCCGGGGCCCTGTGCGCCGGTCACGGCCCTTGCCGGCAGCGGCATTGCCCCCCAGCCCTTCACCTTTTTCGGCTTTCTGCCCCGCGCCCGAGCGGACATTGAGGAAACGCTGCGTCCCTTTGCCGCGCTGCCGGTGACGCTGATCTTTTTTGAGCGCAAGGACAGGCTGGCGGAGACCCTGCGCACGGCCGCGGCCGTGCTTGGGCCAAGGGAGCTGTGCATTGCCAGGGAGCTGACCAAGACCCATGAGGAATACCTTGTGGGCCGCCTGGAAACGCCGCCGGATACAGCGGGCCTGCTGGGGGAAATCACCGTGGTCGTGGGCCCGCCGGAAGCGCGCGCGGTCACGCCCCGGGAGGAAATCCTGGCCCTGATCGCCGAGGAGCGCAGGGGAGGGGGCTCGCCCCGCTCCATTGCCAGGCGCGTCCAGGCCCGGGCGCTTGGCTGGACGGTGAAGGGCATTTACGCCATGATGAGTTCGGAAACCGGGACGGAACCTGCGGAGGAATAGCTATGGCCAAGGCAAAAGGCGGCGCGCTGATCAGCGACAACAGGAAGGCCCGCCATTACTACGAACTTTCGGAATTTACCGAGGCCGGCATTGTGCTGACCGGCCCCGAGGTCAAGAGCCTGCGCGCCGGGAAAATCAGCTTCCTCGACAGCTACGTGGATTTCAAAAACGGCGAGGCCTGGCTGATTGGCATGAATATCGCGCCCTATGGCAACGCCGGCTATGTGCCGCAGGTGCCGGACAGGCCCAGGAAGCTCCTCCTGCACAGGCAGGAGCTCAGCGCGCTGGCAGCCAAGGTGGAGCAGAAGGGGCTGACCGTTGTGCCGGTCAAGCTCTATTTCCACAACGGCCGCGTGAAGCTGGAAA
>JAGADT010000156.1 GCA_017613475.1 Desulfovibrionaceae bacterium
AAAGCCGCCTTTTCCTCAGGGAATAGGCGGCTTTTTTGCAGGCATGGCTCAGGATTGCGGGAGGTGAATCCTGCCTGCAGCCTGCTTAACGGCTGGGGCTTCTGCCTGCCAACAAAAAACGCCGCAGAATCCTGCGGCGTTTTTTGTTGGAGGGCGAACCGCCGTCCGTGTTTGGCGGACAGCGGTTCGGTTTTTCTTAGAGTTCGGGAGGCAGCTTGCTGAGTTCGGCGTAGCTGAACACAGGGCCGTCAACGCAGACGAGCTTTCCGCCGATGTTGCAGCGATGGCAGATGCCGATGCCGCACTTCATGCGCTTTTCCAGCGTGGTGAAGATCTGGTCGTCGGGGAACTTCATTTCCTTCAGGGCCATCAGCGTGAACTTGATCATGATTGGCGGACCGCACAGCACGGCGATGCAGTTGTCGGGCTTGGGTCCCAGTTCCTTGAGGACGTTCGGGATCAGGCCTACGCGGTGCTTGTCATCGGGTTCCCAGCCTTCGGCGGGGTTGTCGATGGTCAGGGTCGCGTTGAGGTTGGGGTCAGCCAGCCAGTCCTTGATGTCGCTCTTGAAGGACAGGTCAGCCGGCGTTTTGGCGCCGTACAGCAGGCTGATGTTGCCGTAATCCTTCTTGTTGTCCAGCAGGTACAGCATGATGGTCCTAATAGGAGCCATGCCGATGCCGCCGCCGATGAAGAAGATGTCTTTGCCTTTCCAGTCCTTGTAGGGGAAGGGCTTGCCGAGAGGGGCGCGGACACCGATTTTGTCGCCGGCTTTCAGCTGGTGCAGGGCCGTGGTCACTTCACCTGCCCGCATGACGGAGAACTGGAGGTAATCCATGCGGGTTGGCGGCGAGTTGATAACGAAGGTGGATTCGCCTACGCCGAAGAGCGAGAGCTGTCCCACCTGGCCGGGTTCAAAGCGGAACGCTTTCATGCGGTTCTCGTCATCAATTTTGATGCGGAACGTCTTGATATTGTGCGTTTCCTGCACAGTCTCCACAATGGTGGCGATTTCTGGCAGGAGCGGATTTTGTTCGTTCACAAGAGTCTCCTTGTGTTTTTCCGGAAAGACAGAGTCTTTCCGAACCCATCGCCGGAGCCTATGAAGCTCCTTTAGCGCGAGAAGAGTCGGGCCCGGGGCTTAAGCCCCAGGCCGGGCTGAACGACTATTCTTCGATGGCCTTCTGCACGATTTCGCGGATGTCCAGGGACACGGGGCACTGGGCTACGCAGCGGCCGCAGCCGGTGCAGGAGAAACGACCGTCCTCAATGGTTTCGGTCGAATACCAGTACTTGTGGGACACGCGGTTGCGCATGCGCTGCGCTTTGGCCATGCGCGGGTTGTGGCCGCTGGCTTCGCGGGTGAACATGGGTGACATGCAGTAGTCCCACGAACGCAGGCGGCGTCCGCCCTGCTCAGAGCTGGCATCGCCTTCATCGGAGATGTTGAAGCACTGGCAGGTGGGGCACATGTACGTGCAGGCGCCGCAGGACAGGCACTTGGACGTCTGGGCAACCCAGAAGGCCATGTCGTTGAAGCGGGCCTTGAGGCGTTCCGGAGCCTTGCTGAGGTCAGGACGGGCCGGAACTTTCTTGGCAGCTTCAGTGCGGGTCTTGCGGGCTTCGTCCATCTTGTCGGCGCCGTCGGGCAGTCCGCTTTCCTTCAGGAAAGCTTCGCCCTTGTCGGTGACGGATTCAAGGACATAGCCGCCGTCAACCGTCGTCATCAGGACGTCGGAGCCTTCAGGGCTGGCAGGTCCGCCGCCGACCCAGGTGCAGAAGCAGGTGTGGGTCGGGGAGTCGCAGGTGCGGGTCACGATGAGCGTGGCTTCGCGGCGTGCGGCGTAGTAGGGATCCTTGAATTTGCCCTTGAGGTAGGGCGTATCCAGCGCAACAAGCCCGCGGGCGTCGCACGAGCGGCAGCCGAAGAGCACGGTAGGCGTGGCTTCAGTGGGCGCGGCAAGCGCGAGGCTGCGTTTGCTGAGATTTTCAGGATCTTTGGTGATCTGGTATTTCACAAGCGTTTCGCAAGCCGGGATGATGGCGCCCTTGGGCGAAATGGTCGACTTGGCGAGTTCCGGTGCGGGGTCGCCTTCCTTCCATTCGCGGAAGAGAACGGCTTTGCCCTCCTTGTGCGGAGCAAGCACGCGGCGTGTTTGGGCACTCTTAGCCAGCCACGAGGCCAGTCCGTCAGAGGCCAGAAAACAAGTGGTCATGGCTTAGGCCCCCTCAATCTGGTGTTCAGGGATGTTCTTTTCTTCCACTTCATAGCCGAGGAACGGCGGTACGGCCTCGAGCTTGGTGCCGGGCTGATAGCCGTCGAACAGCGCGCGCACGATGCGGGCGGCATGGAGCTTGAGCGCTCCGACCGGGACGCCCATGGGGCAGGCACGGTTGCATTCGCCGCAGCCCGTGCAGCGTCCTGCGAGGTGCAGGGCGTGAATGAGCTGGAAGAAGAGCTTGTTGACAGGGGTATCTTCCTGGGTGACCCAGTGCGGCTCGCGGCTGTCGGCCACGCAGTATTCGCGGCAGACGCACATCGGACAGGCGTTGCGGCAGGCATGGCAGCGGATGCAGCGTTCGATTGCGCCTCTCCAGAAGCTCATGCGCTGTTCGAGGGTGAGGCCGTCCAGGTAGGCGAGGATGGCGGCAGCTTCGGGCTTGGCATCCTCGGAGACCTTCACGGGGTCGCCGGCGAAGTGGTCATACACGGGCGCGTTGGGCACGGTGCAGGCGCGGCACTTATCCTGAGCCACGTCCTTCATGGACAGGGAGTATTCCTGTCCGTCGGCAACCACGCGGAGCGTGTCGCCGTTGCCCTCAACGGAATCAATGCGCTTGCCCGCGCCGATCTTGGCGATGATGCGGTCATAGCTGACGGTACCGTTGCAGCCCATGGCGAAGATTTCAACGGCGTCGCGGTCAATGAGCTTTTCCTGCAGGAGCTCAACGAGCCACTTGCCGTCGCAGCCCTTGACAACCACGCCGATCTTCTTGGCCGGCGGGATGGGATCGCCGCGTTTGACGCCGACCATGGCAGCGGCCTTGGCGTCATTGACAAGCTGCGGGATCATGTTCGCGGTGGAGTGCACGTTGAACGGTCCCCAAATGAGCTTGTCCACGTCTTCGGGCTTGCGCATGTGCAGCGGGGTGGCATGCAGCCCGTCAAAGCTCTTCTGCCAGCCGACCACGCAGAAGAGGTGGTCGTCGGAGAGGGCTTCCTTGAGCTGCTTCTTGAGGTCTTCCAGGGCGGGATTCGCGCCGCAGCTGAGGTTGCGCAGGGGCGCAACAGGAGCGAGGTCCGGCATATCATAGGAAGGCACGGCATCCTGGAACTTGGGAGCGGGTCCCAGCTTGTGGATGCGGTCCGTGAACGCCGTCACGACCTGTTTCCAGCGCGGTCCTTCAGAGGCGGAAACCCAGGTGTAGTGGAAGCGGGCCGGATCAATGCCCACGATGGGCAGGAATTCCTTGAGGAGTTCCAGGCGGCGGCGGGCATAGAAGTTGCCGGCGGAGTAGTGGCAGTCACGCGGGTGACAGCCGGAAACCAGGACGCCGTCCGCGCCGGAGAGCAGGGCCTTCAGCGGGAAGAGCGGATTGACGCGGCCCGAGCAGGGGACGCGGATAATGCGCAGGTCCGTGGGTTGGGTAGCACGCGCCACACCGGCGGTATCAGCGCCGCCGTAGGAGCACCAGTTGCAGAGAAAGCCCACGATCCGGAGTTCTTTGCCTGTCAGCACTGACATAGGGCGTTCACCTCCGCAAGAATCTGGTTATCAGTGAAGTGCGAAAGCTGGATGGCGCCCTGCGGGCAGGTGGCCGCGCACAAGCCGCAACCCTGGCACACAGCCTCGATGACCTGTGCCTTGATTTCGCCGCGGATATTCTCCTTGGTGATGGCCTGGAACGGGCAGACATCCACGCACTTGCCGCAGCCGACGCAGCGCTTGATGTTTACGTTGGAGATCTGCGGATCGCTTTCAAGCTTCGGCTTGGAGAGCAGGCCGATGACCTTGGCGGCAGCGCCGCTGCCCTGGGCTACTGAAGACGGGATGTCTTTCGCGCCCTGGCAGGAGCCGGCAAGGAATACGCCCGCGGTGTTGGTTTCCACAGGACGCAGCTTGATGTGGGATTCCAGGAAGAAGCCGAAGTTGTCGTAGGAGATGTGCAGGGTTTCGGCAAGCTTGCCGGATCCCTTGGCACCTTCAACGCCGACGGCGAGGACGACCAGGTCAACAGCCACTTCCACGGGTTTGCCGAGGAGGGTGTCGGCGGCGCGCACGATGTACTGGCCCTTGCCGTCCGGCTGGATGGCGGACACGCGGCCGCGGATGTATTCCGTGCCGTATTCCTCGATGGCGCGGCGGGTAAACTCATCATACAGCTTGCCCGGGGCGCGGATGTCCATGTAGAACACATAGGACTGGGAATCGGGGATGTGGTCCTTGGTCAGGACGGCCTGCTTCGCGGTGTACATGCAGCAGAAGCCGGAGCAGTACGGACGGCCGATGGAGCGGTCACGGGAGCCCACGCAGCAGATGAACGCAACTTTCTTCGGTTCGCGGCCGTCGGAGGGGCGCAGGATGTGCCCGCCCGTAGGACCGGCGGCGGAGAGGAGGCGTTCGTACTGGAGGGAGGTGATCACGTCGGGGTAGCGGCCTCCGCCGTATTCGCCGTAATTGGACTTCCAGTCCATGAGGTCGTAACCGGTGGCGGCGACAATGGCGCCCACTTCTTCGGTGATGACCTCGTCTTTCATTTCATAGTTGATCGCGCCGGTGGGGCAGATCTTCGCGCAGATGCCGCATTTGCCTTCGGTCAGCTTGCGGCAGTACTGCGGATTGATGGTCGCCTTCTTGGGGATCGCCTGGGGGAAGGGAATGTTGATGGCCGTGGTGGGGCCCATGAATTCGTTGAAGCGGTCCGGGGTTTTCTTGGCGGGGCATTTTTCCATGCACGCGCCGCAGCCGGTGCACTTGCTGAAATCAACGTAGGGAGCCCTGCGTTTGATATTCACGCTGAAGTTGCCCACGTAGCCGCTCACCTTTTCCACTTCGGAAAGCGTGTAAAGGGTGATGTTGGGATGCTGGGACACATCCACCATCTTGGGGCCCAGAATACAGGACGAGCAGTCAACGGTGGGGAAGGTCTTGTCGAGCTTCGCCATCTTGCCGCCAATGGCGGGTTCGCGTTCCACCAGGACGACCTGCAGCCCGGCGTCCGCGCAGTCAAGCGCGGCCTGGATGCCGGCAACACCGGCGCCGACCACAAGCACTTTCTTGATGGTTTCGAATTTCTTGGAGAACAGGGGCGCGTTGCGGCGGAGCTTTTCCACAGCCATGCGCACAAGTTCGCTCGCCTTGTTGGTGTTGGCGTCCTTGTCTTTGCCGATCCAGGACACATGTTCGCGGATGTTGGCCATTTCGAACATGTATTTGTTCAGGCCGGCGCGTTCCACGGCGCGGCGGAACGTAGGCTCGTGCATGCGCGGGCTGCAGGAGGCCACAACCACGCCGTCAAGGTCGTGCTTCTTGACCATTTCCACGATGTGGTCCTGGCCAGGTTCGGAGCACATGTACATGTTGTCCGTCGAGTAGGCCACATCAGGGAACGCTTCAGCATTCTTTGCAACCTTGACGCAGTCTACGGTGCCGGCGATGTTGGAACCGCAGTGGCAGATAAATACGCCGATTTTCATGCGGAGACCTCCTTACCGATCTTCTGCAGCGCCTGGGTGGGGCTCACGCAGAGCTTGTTCAGTCCAAGATCGGATTCCTTCAGTCCGAGGGCGATGCCCATGAGCTGGGTGAAGTAAAGCACCGGCATGTCGAATACGGCGTTCTTCGCGCGGGCAGCCTGTTCCTGGCGCAGGTCCAGGTTCATGTGGCACAGCGGGCAGGCTACGGCGATCATGTCTGCGCCGTAGCGGACCGCGGTCTCGATCAGGCGTCCGCTCAGGCGTTCCGTAATGTCGCGCCGCGGAATGCCCATGGAGGCGCCGCAGCATTCTGTTTTCAGCGGGAAGGGCACCACTTCGGCGCCAAGCGCTTCGAGCAGGCGATCCATGGAGGTCGGGTTCTCCGGATCGTCAAACTGCATGATCTTCGGCGGACGGCTCAGAAGACAGCCGTAGTAGGGGGCGATCTTCAGGCCCTTCAGCGGGGTTTTGACTTTCGACTTGATGTTTTCAAGTCCGTAGTCTTCCACCAGCAGCTGAAGCACCGAATAGGTGTCAGGCAGGGGTTCTTCGCCTTTCTGCCCAATCGGAGGACAGGGCTCGTCGAGAATGGCATCCACTTTGGCGCGGAATTCGGGTTCGGCCATGTGGTGGCGCGCCGTCTTCAGATTGAGGAGACAGCTCGGACAGGGCGTGGTGAATTTGGTCGCCCCGCTCTGGGCCATGGTCTTGGCCGCGATGGTCAGGTTGCGGGCGCTGAGCGCGGCGGACAGGACAGCGTCTGTGGCGTGCGCCGGCGTGGAACCGCAGCAGCTCCAGTCCGGAAGGTCCTGCAGCTCGATGCCCAGCGCTTTGCAGACGGCCCTGGTGGAGCGTTCGTATTCCGCCGAGGTGCCCATGCCCGAGCAACCGGGATAATACGCAAGTTTCATAGAATACATTCCTTGTTATGTCTGTTCCGCATCAGTTCTGCTGCCGGAAGTTCCGGCGCGGCATTCCTTTGCGCGGACGCTTTAACACAACGGATGACGCCTCAGCCGTCCATCCGAAGATCGTGGAAACGCTTGAAGATGCGTCCCACAGCGGCCTTTCCGCGAATCACGTGCGGCACGAAGGGCAGTTTCCGCTTGGGCATGATCCTGGGGGCCAGGTCCATGTCGGTAAGGACTTTGCCCGTGCGGAGCATGTACAGCGCCATCACGCCGAGTTCGTAAGCCCGCCCGCTTAAACGCACTGTCTTGAGGAAAGAATCCCAGAAGGCGTTCAGGGTAGGATGTTTTCCGCCTTCGCGGCGATTCATGTGCCTTACCGTGTCCATAACCCGCGCGACGTCGATTTCGTTCGGGCAACGAGCCGTGCACGTAGAGCACGACACGCAGAGCCACGGGGATGCAGCTTCAAACACGGCCTGCTTGTCACCAAGCTGAATCGCTCGCATGACCTGGCTCACCTGCATGTCGTACGCTGGTCCGCACGGACATCCGGCCGTACACTTTCCGCACTGGTAACAGCGGGAAAGATTCTGGCCGCTTTCTTTCTCCACGGTGCGGAGAAAGTCTTCGTCGCGGACTGCTTCCAGATTTATGCTGTCCATGGTGTTCCTCAACTGTTTGTGAAAAAATCGGACGCCATTTCACGCAGAAAGGCAGGGGTGTTTAGATCTTGCGCGATGCATCCCCTCCTTCCGGAGGCGCAATCGTCCGGTGGAATACCGATAGTTTAGCTTTTTTATCGCATTGAGTCCAGTCTCAATAACGATGTTTTATCGGCAGTTTTTTTTCAGGCCGAAATCGGCATCAATGGCAAAAAACATCCTGGTATGTTTGACGAAATTTGTGAATGCTGCGCACAGCTTGCGGAATTTTTTGAAAATTTGCCCAAAAAAGATTCCCGCCGGCGCGGGGCCTGCGGGAATCTCCATAGGGCATGGTGGCTTTGGGAAAGCGGCGGGAATAGTTATTTGTTTCTGCGGCGGGGGGGGGCGGCGTAGGCGTGCTCGGCAAGCCTGCCCAGCTCCTGCAGGCGCTGGTCAACGCGGTCGTACAGGGAGCCTTTTGAGAAGCCGCCGTTTTTGAGCGGGCGCCCGGCGGGAATGCCGGTCAAAAGCTCCATGGCCTCTGTGATATGCCGGACGGGATAAATGGCGAATTTCCCGGCGCCAACCGCTTCCCTGATGCGCGGGGGCAGCATGAGGTGGTCGACATTGTCCGCGGGGATGATGACGCCCTGCTTTGAAGTCAGCCCGCGGCGGGCGCAGACGCTGAAAAAGCCCTCGATTTTCCGGCTGACGCCGCCGACGGCCATGATGTTCCCCGTTTGGCTTACGGCGCCGGTAAAAGCCAGGG
Source organism: Desulfovibrionaceae bacterium (assembly GCA_017613475.1). GTDB lineage: Bacteria > Desulfobacterota > Desulfovibrionia > Desulfovibrionales > Desulfovibrionaceae > Avidesulfovibrio. Next base: position 8,023 of record JAGADT010000156.1, read on the forward strand.
AGAGGTTCAGCGGCGTTTCGGAAATAGCGGAGAGAAGCGCCGCAAGCTCCGCACCTGAGGCGGAATCCCCCTCGATGCCGCCGTAATTCTGCTCGAAGCAGAGGCTGCCTGTAAGCACAAGCGGCTTGTTGTAGGCGAAGCAGCGCACCAGGTAGCTTTTAAGGATAAGCATGGCCTTGGTATGGATGGGGCCGCCAAGCTCCGCTTCCCGTTCAAGGTCGATAATCCCGCCGTGGCCGACGCCGACCGTGCATGAAATAAGGTGCGGGAGGCCAAATTCAAAGTCTCCGTACATGGTTACGGAGAGCCCGTTGACCTGGCCCACGGCTTCGCCCGTAACATGGACTTTCAGCATGTCGCGGTCGTACTCTTCCATGTACAGCTCTTCCACAAGGTTGGCCCTGTAGAGGCGGTCGGAAAGCGCCTCGTCAAGGTGCGCGCGGCTGACGACGCCGCCTTTTTCCGCGCGGGTCAGGGCTTCGGCTTCAATCATGGCGTCACGGATGATCGGGTAGCGGAGGGAGAGCTTTTTTTGGTCTTCGCAGAGCAGGGAGCTGTAGTCCACAAGCCCTGCCATGGCCTCCCGGGAAAAGGGGAGCAGGGCATTGCCGTCAATGATTTTTGCGAGCCTGGCGATCCAGTCGCGGACATTCTGCGCCGTGCGGTCCACGGCGTCGGTAAGCTGCGCCTTGATCTTGAAAAGCTTGCTGAAGCGCAGGTCATGGGCGAGCAGCGTTTCGTACAGGTCTTCGCTGCCAATCAAAATGACCTTGAGGTCCAGGGGGACGGGAGCCGGCTCTATGCCCTTTGTGCGTACGGCGCCGTCAGGGGCGTCGATGTTTTCATCGAGCCGCGCGGAATTTGCCCTGAGCGCGCGGAGCAGCCCTTCCCAGGCGGAGGGATGCTGGAGGATGTCTTCCACGCGCAGGATGAGGAAGCCGCCGTTGGCGCGGTGCAGGCTGCCTGCCTTGATCAGGGTGAAATCAGTGACCAGGGCGCCCATTTCGGATTCCCGCTCGATGCAGCCCAGGAGGTTGGCTGAGGTGGGGTGGTCGTCCACAACAATGGGCGCGCCATGCAGGGCGCTGTTATCCACAAAAAGGTTTATGTCGTAGCGGTAGGGATCCTCGTTGGGGGTGCTGGCAGCAGGGTGGGGCTGCGTGCCGGCGCCCTGGCTGTTGGCCGCGGAGGCAACGGGCAGCCCGTCTTTGGGGAGGAAGAGGTCGGGGTTATTCAGGATGTCGTCTCGGAGTTCCTGGAAGTAGCGCTCCAGAGGCGGATTATCGGGGCAGGCTTTGAGCAGGCGCTCCTGCACGGGCTTGAGGATGTCTTCAAGCACGGCGTCGATGATTTCGCGGTCGAGATCCCGCTCGTCGCTGTGAAAGATCCGTTCGGCATCAGAGAGCTTGCGCACAAGCCCGGACATGGCCTGGATCAGGGCGTTCCCCTTGCGCTTGAGGCGCTGGCGCAGCTTGTCGTCCAGGTGCTCAAATTCTTCTTCGCTCAGGCGTTTTCCCTCAACCAGGGGATAGAGCGTAAGCCCTCCCTGGTCATCCACGTCAAGGTTGAAGCCCTTGCCACCCGCGATTTTATCCATGTCCTGGAGAAGGGCCGTGCGGGTATCCTGGAATTTCTTTTGGATGGCTCCCCTGCGCTTGACGTTGCTTGCGTGCTCCAGGCGGGAGGGCAGCTCCTTGCGGATGTCCGCAAGGGCGGCGGCCATGGCGTCGCGCAGGCGCTTGCCCTGCCCTGCGGGGACGGACAGCAGGTTTGGCCTATCCTGGTCGTCGAAGCGGTTGACGTACACGAGGTCCGGGGGCGTGGGCAGGCGTTTTGCCCTGGGTTCAAGAAATTCGCGCAGAAGGTAGATGCGGCCCATATTTTCCGGGCCGCTCAAATAAATGTTGTAGCCCGCCTTATTGATATTCAGGGCCAGTTCCATAGCCTTCAGGGCGCGGGGCTGGGGCGGGGTGCGGCGCGCATTGCGCGGAATGGCATCGCTCGTATCCCACGGCACGCGTTCGGCAGGGAGCAGGGGGCACAGCTTTTCAGAGGGGAGGGGTTTAACGCTCATGGGTTCCTCGGCGTTACTGGAGGATGGAAGCCAGGAGCGCTTCGCCCCCGTTGCTCAGCAGGTCTTCAGCAAGCGCCGTTCCAAGCGCGCGGGGATTGTCCAGCCCGGCTTTTCGGCTGGCGCGCAGGACCTGCCGGCCATCCAGCGAGGCAATCAGCCCCTCAATGGCAAGCTCATTGCCATGCATGCGGGCAAAAGCGGCGATGGGCGCCTGGCAGCCGCCGTCCAGCCTCTGGGAAAAGCCGCGTTCCGCCTCAACGCAGACGCGCGTGGGCGCATGCTCCAGCAGCGCGAGCGCTTCAAGCACGTCCTTGCGGTCGCTTCTGCATTCGATGCCGAGGGCGCCCTGCCCCACGGCGGGCAGAAAGGCGGGCGCTTCAAGGCGGAACATGTGCGGCGCGTCAAGCCCCAGGCGCTTCATGCCGGCAGCCGCCATGACGATGGCGTCATACTGCCCTTCACGGAGCTTGCGCAGGCGCGTGTCGACGTTGCCCCTGAGGTTTTCCACCTTGAGGTCGGGACGCAGGGAAAGGATCTGGGCCTGGCGGCGCAGGCTGCATGTGCCTACGCGGGCGCCTTCCGGCACATCATTTAAGGATGCGCAGCTGACGGAAAGCAGCAGGTCGGCTGGGTCTTCACGTTCCGGAACGGCGCCCAGGATGAGCCCTTCAGGGAGCACCATCGGCACGTCCTTCATGCTGTGCACCGCGAGGTCCGCGGCGCCGGAGAGCAGGGCTTCCTCAATTTCCTTAACAAAGAGGCCCTTGCCGCCCACCTGCGCCAGCGGCACATCCTGGATGATGTCGCCCCGGGTTTTGATGATTGAGAGTTCAACCTGGATGCCCGCAAGCTTGTGGAGGCGTTCCTGAATGTGGCGTGCCTGCCAGAGCGCGAGCTGGCTGCCCCGTGTGGCGATAACGAATTTCTGCATCGGGTGTTTCCTGAAAGATATGGCGCTTTTTGCTGGGGAAAGCGTTGTGTTGCAGGGGATGGCGGAGGCCTGGTGCATATCAGTGGCAGGAGGCGCAGTGGCCGCCGGCGCAGCCGGCACAGCCTCCGCCGCAGGAGGAACCGCCGCCGGAGGAGCAGCCCTGGTGGCTGCATGCGGACATGAGGCGGGTGGTGTTGACGGAATGGCAGTCAGGGCAGGGGGGCGTTTCGCTTTCCCTGCACAATTCTTCAAATTCTGCGCCGCAGTCATCGCAGCGGTATTCATAAAGCGGCATGGTGGGCACTCCTTGCGGAAAGCTTTGGCAGTATCATTGCAGGCTCAGGGCAGCCTGCCTGAAAGGGTAAGGCATTCCTGCTGAAACGCAAGGCTTTAGTATAGGCGAAGTCCCCTGGTTTTACAACCTTCCTGAATCCGCGCGGGAGGTCCTTCAGGAAACCCCGGCCAATATGGGCTTGCTGAAACGCGTGGATTTGACTACATAACTCAAATGCAAACGATCAGCTCTTTTCTTTTATTGTCCAAGCGGGATAACGACCGTGCTTTGGAAACCGCCGGAGCCGTGCGGCAGAGCCTGGAGCGGCGGGGCTTAGATGTGCTGCTGATTGCCCCTGACGAAGACCTGGCCATGAAGGACTTCTGCGCTTCTGCGCCGGAGGGCGGACTTGCCGTCATTGTTTTCGGCGGCGACGGCACGCTGGTTGGCGCTTCCAGGCGGCTCTTGAGCTACGGCGCGCGGGCTGTCATCCTTGGCGTCAATTTTGGGAAAGTGGGGTTTCTCGCGGAAGTTTCGCCCGATCATTGGGAGTCCGCTGTGGAGGCACTGGCGGAAGGCAGGATGCCTGTTGTGCACCGGCTCGCGCTTCAGTGGGAAATTTTCCACGAAGGGGAAAGCTCAGCGGCGAAGCACGGCTTTGCTGTAAACGACGTGGTCTTAAGCCGCGGCACGCTGGCCAGGGTGCTGTCTTTGCATGTCAGCGTGGATGGGCAGCCCCTGGGGCAGGTCCGCGCAGACGGCATTCTGGTATCGAGCCCCGCGGGCACGTCCGGCTACGCCCTGTCTACCGGGGCCAGCCTGGTGCACCCCAGCGTTGAAGGCGTGACAATCGCCCCTATTTCACCGTTCCTCACGCGTTTTCCTTCCATGGTGCTGCCCCCCGACAGCGTGGTGGATGTTGCCGTGGACAGGAAAAGCCATGAAACCTACCTCACCGTGGACGGCCAGGATGGGATTGTCCTCAGCCATGGCGACACGCTGCGCACGCGCGGCCTCCCCCGGGCGCTGCGCTTTGCCGTGCCTGACATGGCGGATTATTACCGCCGCCTCGGCCGCTGCGGCTTTGTGCCGCCTGTGGGCGCGGGCGCGTGACATTTCCGATGCGCCGGTTTCCTCAATTTTTAAGCCATGCATAATGCCGCGTCTGCGGCGGAGTCTCTACTATGGAATATGAAGCGGTTATTGGGCTGGAAGTCCATGTGCACCTGGCAACGCGCTCTAAGCTGTTCTGCTCCTGCCCTACAGTTTTTGGATCGGAGCCAAATACCAATGTGTGTGAAGTCTGCGCCGGAATGCCGGGCGTCCTGCCTGTTTTGAATGAGAAGGCCGTGGAGCATGCCGTGCGCCTGGGCTATGCTGTGGACTGCACCATTAATAATGATTCGGTTTTCGCCCGTAAGAACTATTTTTATCCTGACCTGCCCAAAGGCTATCAGATTTCGCAGTTTGAAAAGCCCATCTGCGAGCATGGCCGGCTGAACATTTCTGTGGATGGAAAGAGCCGCGAAATAGGCATCACCCGCATTCACCTGGAAGATGACGCCGGCAAAAACATTCATTCCGCCGCCGAGAACCGCAGCTATGTGGACCTGAACCGCGCGGGCGTGCCGCTGGTGGAAATTGTTTCCGAGCCGGACATGCGCAGCGCGGATGAAGCTGTTGCCTACTTAAAAGCCCTGCACGCGATTGTAACGCACCTTGGCGTGAGCGACGGCAACATGGAGGAAGGGAGCTTCCGCTGCGACGCCAATGTTTCTATCCGCCCTGTGGGGCAGGAAGCGTTTGGCACGCGCACGGAGCTGAAGAACCTTAATTCCTTCCGCCATGTTCAAAAGGCTATTGAGTACGAAATCCAGCGCCAGCAGGATGAACTGGAGGACGGGCATCCCATCGTTCAGGAAACCCGCCTGTTTGACAGCGCCAAAGGCATCACCCAGTCCATGCGCAGCAAGGAAGAGGCGCATGACTACCGCTATTTCCCCGATCCCGACCTTATCCCCATCCATATTGATCCCGAAAAGCTGAAGTTCTGGAAGGAAAGCCTGCCTGAACTGCCGGAAGCCAGGCGCAGCCGCTTTATTGAGCAGTGGAAGCTTCCCCCTGCCGATGCGGACACGCTGGTTTCTGATTCCGGGCTCTGCGCCTTTTTTGAAGCGGCGGTGCAGGCATGGAAGCCTGAGCAGGCCCGCAAGGTGGCCAACATGGTGCTTGGCCCCCTGCTGCGCAGCCTGAACCAGGGCGGCATGAGCCTTGCCGACGCGGCCATGAAGCCGGCGCAGCTGGCGGAGCTTGCGCGGATTGTGGATTCCGGCCTGATTTCTTCCAAAATTGCCCATGACATTTTTCCTGAGCTTTTGGCGTCGGGCCAGTCCCCGGAAGAATACGTCAAGAGCAAGGGGCTTGCGCAGGTTTCTGACACAAGCGCCATTGATGAAGAGGTGCTGGCGGTCCTTGCGGAGAATCCGGCGGAAGTGGAAGCCTACAAGGGCGGCAAGACAAAGCTCATTTCATTCTTTGTGGGGCAGGTTATGCGCAGGATGCGCGGGCGCGCCAATCCGGCCGTCGTCAACGAGGCGTTGGCCAGGCATTTGAAATGACAGGGGCTATGGCACAGGGCCTTGAGCCCAGGCAGACGCCTGTTCTCCATGTGCTGCTTCAGCCAGAGGAAAAGGCCATTGACGTGCCCAGGCACAAGGCGAAAAACGTGCTGCGCCTGCTGGACTATCTGGGCATCCGCAAAGGGACGGCCATCGTGGCCAGGGGCGGCGAGCTCCTGACCCCGGACCGGGCGCTGTATGCCAACGATGAGATCCTGGTGCGCAAGGTTACCTCAGCAGGCTAGCCGGCTGCACGGCTGCTTTAATTCATGCATGTTTTTGAGCATAGGCCATTTGCGAAAGCCTCTGCTCATCCCCGGTGAGAAAAAGCCGCAATGCGGCTGGCAGCGGCTTTCGTGAATAGAACCTTAAAAGCCGCAATGTGGCAAAGGGCATCGCCCTCCGCAGTGCGGCATTCATGTTTTTGGGCAATGGCCTTTTGTGAAAGCCTTTGCCCATCTCCGGTGAATAAAAGCCGCAATGCGGCCGGGCTGTTCACCCAAAAAGGAAGGGCTGATGAATAGTTTGTTTGCGATGCTGCAGGCGTACCCTTTGTACTGCGTGCAGGCGGGCCTGATGGTGTTTTTTGACCTGGCGGCTGTCGGCGTTCCCCTGCTGGCCATTGCGTGCCTGGCGAGGTCCGGCACCCGCCGCCTTAACCTTCATCTCGCGCGCCAGCTTTCGGCGCTTGGCGCGACGCTGCACGGGCTGGTCCTTTTGGGCGCGGTCACGTGGGGGCTTTTGGCGCCGCGCCTGCCGGGAGGCGGCAGGCATGGACATGGCCTGGCCTCCCTGCTGAAGCTGGATGGCTATGTCTGGTGGAATTCTCCGTACCGCCGCATCGCCCTGGCCGTGCTTGCACTCTGCGCCGTAGCTTTTCTTGTGCTCATGCTGCTCTCCATGCTCTGGACAAAGCTCCGCAGCTCCATGGCTGTTTTGTGGCTTGGCGAGCTTTTGGCGGCTTTTCTTTCCCTTGGCAAGTGGGCCGGCATATTCTGTGGGCTGTGGCACAAGCCCGGCGTTTTCCCCGCCTTTTTCCAGGGCGGCGGCTTTTATCCCCTGCTGTGGACGCTGTTTTTCATGGGCATTGGCATCAGCGGGGCCGCGGCTATGATCTGGCTTCTGCTGCGCCGCAGCCGGGATGATTTCGGGCGGGATTACTACGCCTTTGCCGCGCGCAAATGCGCCCGTTTTGCCGGCTGGAGCGGGCTGCTTGCCCTGCCGGGCCTCATGCTCCTGATCCTTTGCTGCCTGATGTGGATGGTGAACGGGGGCATCGCCTGGAATCCCGCCGTATTGCTGGATGTCTCTGCGCTGCGGGGGCTTTTCTCCCAGGCGCTTTCCAAAGCAGCCATTTTGGCCTGGCTGCTGCCGGTTATGCTTGCCGCACCCGTGCTTTCTTTTGCCTGCGGGGGCTTTATATCCGGCGCTTCTGTTCCCATGCGGCGCAAGCTTTCGATGGTGTTCTGCTGGCTTTGCTGGATGCTGGCGGCCCTTGCCCTGATCCGTTTGTTATTCCTTCTTGCCTTGTAAGGAGCGCGTCATGAATACGCATGGCTTTGTTTTGGCGCAGAAGCGCGAGCTTTCCGAGGTGGGCGGCACAGCCAGCCTGTGGCGCCATGAAGCCACGGGGGCGGAACTCCTTTCCGTGTGCAACCGTGACGCGAACAAGTGCTTTGGCGTGACCTTCCGCACGCCGCCCGATACGTCTACGGGCGTGCCGCACATCCTTGAGCATTCCGTGCTCTGCGGCTCAGAAAAATATCCTGTTCATGAGCCTTTTGTGGAGCTGCTCAAGGGTTCGCTCCAGACCTTTCTGAATGCCTTCACGTTTCCGGACAAAACCTGCTATCCCGTGGCCAGCGCCAACCTCCAGGATTTCCGCAACCTTGTGGATGTGTACCTGGATGCCGTTTTTTTCCCGCTCATTCCTGAAAACGTGTTCCGCCAGGAAGGCTGGCATGTGGAAACGGACGCCGCGGACCCGGTAAACGGCCCGCTTTCTTACAAGGGCGTGGTTTTTAATGAAATGAAGGGGGTGTATTCTTCCCCTGATTCGATTCTTGAAGAAGAATCGCAGCACGCACTGTTTCCTGATAATACCTACGGGCTGGATTCAGGCGGAAACCCCGCGGTGATCCCCACGCTTTCCTACGCGGCATTCCGCGCCTTTCATAAGGAGCTCTACCACCCCTCCAACGCCCGTTTCTTTTTCTGGGGCGATGACCCTGAGGAAGGGCGCTTTGAAATGCTTGCGCCGTACCTTGAACGCTTCACACGCGGGCGCCCCGGCCCCATGGTTCCGCTTCAGCCTGAGCCTGAGCTGCCGCGCCTTGTTGAGGTGCCGTTCGCGGCGGGTCCCGGCGAGCGCAGCGGGCATGTAGCCATGAACTGGCTCTTGTGCGAAACGGCAGATACGGAAGAGCTCTTTGCCCTGGAAATGCTGACGCATATTTTGCAGGGGCTGCCGGGTTCCCCCCTGCGCCGCGCGCTGATTGAATCGGGGCTTGGCGAAGATTTGGCCGGCTGCGGGCTGGCGACGGACCTGCGCCAGGCCTACTATTCTGTGGGGCTGCGCTCTGTTAAGCCTGACGACGCGCAGAAGGTGGAAGTGCTTATCCTGGATACGCTGGCTGAACTTGCGGAAAGCGGCGTGCCCCAGGATGCCGTGGATGCCGCCCTGAACAGCCTGGAATTTCACCTGCGTGAAAACAACACGGGCTCCTTCCCCCGCGGGCTTTCAGCCATGATCGCCTGCCTTTCAACCTGGCTGCATGACGGCGACCCCTTTGGGCCCCTGGCCTGGGAAATCCCCCTGGCCTCCCTGAAAAAGCGCCTTGCTTCCGGCGAAAAGGTTTTTGAAGCGGCTATTCGCCGCTGGTTCCTTGATAAGCCCGCGGTTACCGTCCTGCTGCTGCCTGACGCAGGCCTTGCCGCCCGCCGTGAACAAGAGGAGCAGGCCAGGCTTGACCGCGTTCAGGCTTCCCTTTCTGCCGGGGAGCGTGAGGAGCTGGCCAGGGAGGTTGAGGCGTTCCATGCGTCCCAGCGCGAGCCTGATTCCACTGAGGCGCTGGCCTCCATCCCCTCGCTGACGCTTGCTGACCTCCCGCGTGAGAATGCGCGCATTCCCTCCGAAGAAGGCATGGCCGGGCCCGCGCGCGCCCTTCTCCATGAGCTGGACACCACGGGCATTGTGTACCCGGCTCTCCTGCTTCCCCTCTGCGCCGTGCCCGCGGAGCTGATGCCGCTTCTTCCCCTTTACGCCCGTTCGCTTACGGAAATGGGCACGGCCAGGCATTCCTTTGTGGAGTTCGGCACGCTGATCGCCTCCAGGACAGGCGGGCTTAGCGCAGGCCCGTCCTTTATTTCAAACACTGCAGGCGAGCCGCTGGCGCATCTTGTTGTCAGCGGCAAAGCCACGGCGGAGAAGGCCGGCGGCCTTTTTGACCTGATGGCGGAGATGCTGCTTGAGCCCGCGTTTGATAACCAGCCGCGTTTCATGCAGATGGTGCTGGAGGAGCGGGCAAGGCTGGAGCAGGGGCTGATTCCGGCTGGGCATCAGGTTGTTTCCAGCCGGCTGCGGGCCAGCCAGAGCACGGCAGGATGGCTGAATGAGCTGACTTCGGGCGTTTTGTACCTGGAGTTCATGCGCAGGCTTGCCGACCGCGTTTCCAGCGACTGGCCCGGCGTCCTTGCTGACTTGCGCCGCCTGCATGGCCTGGCAGCAAGGCAGAACGGGGCGCTCTTTAACATTACGGCGGATGGCGCGGGCCTGAAAGCGGCCCTGCCTGCCGCTGCCCGCCTTGCGGAAAAACTGCCCGCCCTGGATTTGCCGGATGCCGCCTGGACTCCCTCATCCATTCCTGATGGAGAAGCCCTGCTTGTGCCCGCGCAGGTCAATTATGTGGGCATGGGCTGCAACCTGTACGCCTCGGGTTACCGCTGGCATGGTTCTGCGAGCGTGGCCTCGCGGCATTTGCGCATGGCCTGGCTCTGGAACCAGGTCAGGGTCCAGGGCGGCGCCTACGGAGCCTTCTGCGCGCTGGACAGGATCACCGGCGCTGCGGCGCAGGTTTCTTACCGCGATCCCAATGTCGATAAGACCCTGGATGCCTATAAAGCTTCGGCTGAGTACCTGAAAGGCCTGGAGCTTCCGGCCCGTGACCTTGAGCTGGCCATTGTGGGGGCCATAGGCGATATGGATGCCTACCAGCTTCCGGATGCGCAGGGCTGGACAGCCCTGATGCGGCATTTGACAGGCGATACGGAGGAAGCCAGGCAGCAGCGCCGCGAGGAGGTTTTGGGCTGCACCATGCGGCATTTCCATGCCTTCGGCGAGGCGCTGGCGGAGGCCATGAAAAAGCCTGTTGTCTGCGTGCTCGGAGGCTCAGCTGCCGCTGATGCTGCAAAGGCGCATGGCTGGGCTGTGAAAAAGCTCCTGTAAGGCTGTTTTTCTTCATGCCGAATTGATGGGGGGAGGGAGAACAGCGGGTTCCCTTCCCCCATCTGCGTTTTTTGCATCATCCAGGCGGCATGGTCCTGAGCCTTGGCTGTGCCTGAAGCGCGGAAGGCGTTTGAGCGGAGATGACGATGAACCGATACGACATGCTGGAACTGAGCGCCAGGCTGGGCGAGCAGCTGAAGCGGGTTTTGCCGTGTGAGGCGCACGCCTTGTATTTTCCGCAGGAAGACCGTGGGGATGGCCCTGTCTGGCTGCCGGAAGAAAGCCGACTCCTTTTGCCTCTGCGGCGTGAGGGCGAGCTTTTGGGGGTGTTTATGGCCCGCGGACTTGATGCCGGCCGCGTGGAAGCGCTGCTGCCGGAGCTCCCGGCCATTGTTTCGCTCTGCCTCGACAATCTGGAACTCTATCTTTCGGGGCGGCATGACGCGCTTACGGGGCTTTTGACCCGCGCGGTGCTGCGCGAGAGCCTGAACAGGGAAACGGAGTCCATACGCGCCTCATTTGAAAGCTCGCAGTTTGGCGGCGCGGCGGAGGGCGCCCTGGGCCTTTTGTTGGTGCGTTTTGGAGGCATGGAAAACGTGATTCGGGAAAGCGGCTATGATTTTTCCGAAAAGCTCATGGCGGGCATGGCGCAGAAGCTTAAGGAATGCATGCCGGCCAGGGCGTTGTGCGCGCGTTCAGGGGAGCATGAGCTGGCGGCGCTTGTGCCGGGGGGGGACCGTGCCGCGTGCGAAAAGCTTTCCCTGGAGCTTGTGCACCGCCTGCAGGAAGTGATGCTGCCTGACCCGTATACTGACAGACTGACCGGCGTAACCCCCTATGCCGGCTATGCTGTTTTCCCGCAGGATATAGACGGCGGGCGCTTCAGCAATGTAAAGGCTCCTGCTGTAGAGCTTTTGCGCAAGGCGGGCCTTGCAGCGGATGCGGCCCGCCAGTTCGCCCCCGGCCAGAATCGTGTTATGGGCTACGGGCGCCTGCTTATGGAAGGCGGGCTTATCCGCCGGCTCCTCCCGCTGGACTGCGTGGAAGTTTCTTTGGGCCGGGGCGAAGGCGCGCGCGAGGGCCAGAGCTTTTCCGTATGGTCCGCAGGGAAGACGCCTGGCCAGCCTGTTTACAAGGGAGATATCGTTCTCCAGGAAGTGAGGGAAACGGTTTCCGTGGCCGAGGTGCTGCACCTGGGCGATGTGGCAAACCCCATGCAGCCTGGGGATTTCCTGCGGCTTCTCCCCGCCGGGCGCGGCAGCCGGATGAGCTCCCTGAAAAACGTGGAAGAGGAAAGCGGTTTTGCCGACAGCGGACTCTACCGCCACAGGGACTTTTTGTCGCACTTGGCCAGAATGCGCGAGGGCTGCGCCTCTTTTGCGCTTTCCCTTGTGCATTTGCCGTTTGGCGGGAGTGATGCCGCTTTTGGCGCGGCCGTGCGCCTGTGCCGGGAATTTTTCCATAATGAAGGCTGGGAAAACGTGCTGGGCGGGCGTTTTGCCTTAAACAGCCTGATTTTTTTCCATCCCAATGCGGAGGGCGAATCCCTGAAGGGCGTGTATGGCAGGCTCTGCCCGGAAATAGAAGGGCTTGGCCGGCTTTCTTCCGGCAGCAGCGGCATGGCCGCAGCAGGCATTGCCGTTTGGCCATTCCTGCACTACACCCCGGGAGAAATGGTGGAATGCGCCCGCAAGGCGCTTGAATATGCGCTCCTCCTCCCCGAGCCCCATGTGGGTGTGTTTGACTCTGTAGCGCTCAATATCAGCGGGGATAAGCGGCAGTGCCGGGGAGACGTGTTCGGCGCCATGGAGGAATACAAGCTGGCGCTCCTTGCCAATCCGGAAAACACGCTGGCCCGCAATGCGCTGGGTGTGTGCCTTGCCGGGCTTGGGCGGCACGATGCCGCGAGAAAGCAGTTTGAGCGGGCGCTTCTCCGCGAACCGAATGACGCGGCCCTGGCCTACAATTTGGGCACAGCCTGCCAGCGGCTCGGGGATATTGAGGCCGCGCGGCAAAATTTTTCCAGGTGCCTTGAACTCGAGCCTTCGCACCTTTACGCGCAGCTCAGGCTTGGCCTGCTTGCCGAGCAGGAGGGAAAGCTGGAAGAAGCCGAGCCGTTGTACCTGGGGGCTTCGGAAAGCAATCCGGAAAGCGCCCTTCCGCACAGGCTCTTGGCGCGCATTGCCCTGCATACGGAAAGGGTGCCTTTAGCCCGTGAGCAGCTTTATAAAGCCCTGCTCCTGGACCCGCGCGACGCAGAATCCCTGGCATTGATGGCCCGCCTGTACCTGGATGGCGGGGAGGATGCGGAGCTTGCGGAAAGCCTGGCCAGGCAGAGCGTGGCCCTGCGGCCCGAGAAGAAGAGCGGCTGGCTGGTGCTTGGCCAGGCGCTGGAAGCGAGGGGGCTTGCCAGGGAAGCCCGCGAGGCGTTTTTGAAGGCTGAATCGCTGTAAGCCAGGCAAGGCTGCTGGCCTTTGCCTTGGCGTTATTGCCTGCATACCCCTCGGTCAGAAGCATTGACAAAGCGGGCCGGCAAGGGGCATGTACCTGGCTGCTTTTGAAGAAAGCAGGAATGTACGCTTCCGGCGCCTGCGGCGGGGAGCTTGAGGAGGTTTTGCTATGAAGCAGGTTGGCATTCTTTTTTTGGTGGCTGTTTTGCTCTGCGGCAGCCTGGCGTCATGCACCCGCATGAGCAGCACCCAGCAGGGCGCCCTGAGCGGCACCGCGATTGGCGTGGGCGCGGGCCTTGGCATCAGCGCGCTGACTGGCGGGGAGTATATTGTGGGGGCGCTGCTTGGCGGCGGCATCGGCATTGTCGCCGGCGCTATTTACGGCTATGCGAGCAGGAATACCAGCCCAGCGCCGTCAAACGGCCAGTCGGAATGGTAGGCATGGCCTGATTTTTTCGGAAACATGGATGGAAAGCCGATGCCAGGCGTCACAGCCGGCACCGGCTTTTTTATGCCCGTTGTGCCTGCGGCATTGCTGCTTGCTTTTTTTAATTCATTTTTGTTGAGTTAAAATTTTTAGTTTAACTCATCATATGAGTTAAAAATGAATTAAAAACGAATTAAAGCGAGTAACTTGCTGAAATTATTCCTTTATCGAGCCATTTTTCAGCCGCTGGCCTGCAAACATCCGGCAGTTCTGCCAGCCAGCCAGGCAGCGCAAGGGGGGCGATGGAGCCAAGCACAAAGCGCGCGTGGTGCAGCCTGAACGGACCCGGGGCAGAGGAACCGTACAGGGCATCGCCAAGCAGGGGCAGGCCGATGGAAGCCAGGTGCGCGCGGATCTGGTGGCGGGCGCCCTTGAAAATGCGGCAGCCGGCAAGCGTGCAGGCGGGCTGCCTGCCCGTCCCTTTCAGC
>JAGADT010000157.1 GCA_017613475.1 Desulfovibrionaceae bacterium
CGAGCTGATGCCGGTGATGTTCTAGCTATAGCAATCATTGGCGCTGCATACAACTTTGGTGAAGGTGTTCGTCAGGACTATCACAAGGCTAATGAATACTACCTGAAAGCTATCAATCATCCTGAATGGAATACGATACCCGCAAATGTACGTGGTGAGGTCTACTATAATTTAGGAGTTAGTTATGACCAAGGCCAAGGTGTCAGGCAGGATTACCACAAAGCTGTTGAATACTGGCGTAAAGCAGCAGATTTAGGGTACGCAGGAGCTATGTACAACCTTGGCGTGGCATACGATGAAGGTTCTGGCGTCAGACAGGATTACCGCAACGCTAAGGAATATTACCGCAAAGCAGCAGACTTAGGATATGCACAAGCCATGTACAACCTTGGCGTCTGCTATGAAAGAGGCCAGGGCGTCAGACAGGACTACCGCAAGGCTGTGGAATATTACCGCAAAGCAGCAGACTTAGGGGTTGCACAAGCCATGTTCAATCTGGGAGTGATGTACTATAAAGGCCAAGGCGTTAGGCAAGACTACCGCAAGGCTGTGGAATACTGGCGTAAAGCAGCAGACTTAGGGGTTGCACAAGCCATGTTCAACCTTGGCGTCTGCTATGAAAGAGGCCAGGGCGTCAGACAGGACAAGCGCAAGGCTAAGGAATATTATGGCATGGCTTGTGACCATGGAGAACAGAAAGGCTGCGACGAATACCGTGATCTAAACGAAAAAGGCTACTGATCCACCTGCCATAGCTTGACATGTATGCCCCTCCACCTTGAGAGGGGCTTTCTTTTGCCTTATGCCCTCCTTCCCCCAATGTTATGCCCTTGCCTTTGCCTATGATCCGCATATACTCTGGTTAGGTTCCAGAATCCCTTGATATTCATAGGTTATAAGCCATATTCCTTAGGAGTTATCCATGAAACGAATTATCTCCTTCCTTGTCTGTGCCTTACTTATCCTTAGTTCTTCAGTAACTTTTGCTTATGACATAGCTGACTTACAAAGAAGAGCCAATACAGGTGATGTTGAGGCTTTAACTGACCTTGGCTATGCATATGGCTTTGGTGATGGTATTTCTCAGGACAATCACAAGGCTAATGTATACTGGCTAAAGGCTGTCAGCCATCCTGAATGGTATACGGTATCCGCAGGTATACGGGGTAAGGTCTACTCTAATTTAGGGTGTAGTTATCACGAAGGCAGAGGCGTCAGGCAGGACTACCACAAGGCTGTGGAATACTTCCGCAAAGCAGTAGACTTAGGGAATGCACCAGCCATGGTGCATCTGGGCGTGATGTACGGATTAGGTCAAGGAGTGAGGCAGGATTACCGCAAGGCTAAGGAATATTTTGGCATGGCGTGTGACCATGGAGAGCAAGAGGGTTGCGATTTGTACCGTAAGTATAACGAAGCAGGTTTTTGATCCACCTGTTACGAATTGAATCCATGCCCCTCCAATTTGAGAGGGGCTTTCTTTTGCCTTATGTCTCAATCATCCCCCCAAAACTATACTCAGATTCTTCATAATCTTTTACGGGGACAAAGAGCTGCTGGACTGCCTCTTATCCAGGATACCCCCCAGCCTTTCCTCACTTTAAAAGGCACTGCCCTTAAAAAGCAAAACGGGAACCGAAACACATCGGCTCCCGTTCTTTGCCATTGCCATTTCCCTGCGAGGCTTTGGACAAACCCTCAATTGCCTTCCGCAGGGAATATGCGTATGGTCCCCACCTGTACGGCTGCCCTCTTTGTCTCTTCACGCCGGCACGGCGCAAACAGTAACGGGAGGGCTCAGCCATGCGGAGATGTATTTTCACTCTGCTGATCGCAGCGGTCCTGGTTCTGTTGTTCGCCATTAAGGCTAACTAACAGTTGACCCCGGCCCACTCGCGATGGGTCGGGGTCGATAAATAATTACCCGTTGGCAGCCGTGCACGGGGGCGTTTAACCGCGCCGTGCCAGCCCAGGTGCCTGTAAACGGCAGGTGCCTGGGTTCCCTTTTTATATAAGCCCTTCCGCCGGGCTTGGCAAGCGCTGTCCCAAGGAGGTTACGCTCATGGGCCACATTGCGGCTTTTAGCATTTTAGCGAAGTAACCCCACCCCTCATTCCCGCCGCCATAAATAAGCCCTGCTTTTGCGCAGGGCTTTTTACTGGAGGCAAAAACCTTCGCAGGCTTTCAGAAACCGAAAGCGAATCGGTGGGAAGGGCTACGCATTGATAGCCTCAAGATGCTCTTTCAGCGCTTCGGTGATGAATGAATTGAGGGAAACGCCGGAAGCAACAGCAGCCAGGCTGCTGCGCCTGTATAATTCAGGGTCAAGACGCAGGGCGAACTTTCCGGCTTTCTTATAGGGCTCGATCCCCCTTGCCTGGCACTCCTCCAAAAAAACCTTCAGGGAAATCTCCCCTTCACGCTCCAGGCCGTTCAGGTCTTCGGCATAGAAATCGGCTCCGCCATTCAGTCCGACGAACTCGCCCCTGAACATGCGTATGTCAGGGTCATAGGAAATGACGGCCTGATAGCCGCCGTCAAATTTCATGACATTTTTCATGGCTTCACCCCATGTTCCAGCAGCCACTTGCGAATGCTCGCAACGGCACCTTTATCAGTATCAGGAGAAGGATGCGGCCTGTGGAAAACCTTTACTTCGCCAAAAAGAAAGACGCAAATCCGCGAACCTTCCCTCTCCGTTATCTCCGCACCCAAATCAAGAAACAGGGCTTCCACGTCAGCCCAGCGAATGCTGCCCGAAACAGGGCGCTGGAAAATTTTGGCCAGCGTTGCCTGGCATTTCTTTTTCATGCAAATATAATATTAAAAAATAATATCAATATCAAGCAATCCACCACAAAAAAGCCCTGCTGTTACGCAGGGCTTTTTGCTTGCAGGAACCATGCCGGAGAATCATGCCGCCGAAGCGCTGCTGCCTTCCGCACTTCCCAATCAATGAGCCGGGCAAGCCTCAATTGTCTTCCGCAGGGAATATGTGTATGGTCCGCTCCGTGGGCACATTCTCCGAAAGGAGGGTAAGCCCATGCTGCACTTTCGTGAGGTAATGCCTCCCGGGCAGTGCTGGCCTCTTTTTTGGGCCGACTGCTGGCTGATTTGGTTAAGCGTCTGTTTGACTAAATAAGTTCGCCCCGGTGAGAGGTTAGCAGCTCTCATCGGGGCATAAAGCTTTGCGAGACATTTAATCGCGGAGAACGTGCCCCACGGGGCAGGGGTGTTGACGCACTCCCTGCCCCTCTTTTATGCGCATTATTTTGCATTTCGTCAAGGCGGCGATGCCGCTTTTACGCAACTGCATGAGCAGGGGCTTACGCAATATCCTCAGACAGGGGAGAATGTTAAAAGACGATGTCCCCTCAGCCTTTCTCCTCCGCGCCCCAGCGGCGGTATATCCCTGCCAGCAGCGCCCCCGAAATGTTATGCCATACGGAAAAGAGCGCCCCGGGGACCGCCGCCATGGGAAATCCGGGGAAGACCGTGCACGCCAGGCTCGCGGCAAGCCCGGAATTCTGCATCCCAATCTCCACGGACAGGGTCTTTATCTTTTCCCTGTTCATGCCAAGGAGCCTGCCCAGGCCAAAGCCGCAGAGGTAGCCCAAAAGGTTATGCAGCACAACAACCGCCAGCACAAGCGCGCCGCACGCGCGCAGCTTCTCCGCGTTATGCGACACAATGGCCGCGATAATCATGCAGATGGCAAGCGTGGAAACCATGGGCAGGCCCTTCACCATTTTCCGCGTGGCGCCGGCGAAAAACCTGTTAGCCAAAAACCCCAGTGCAATTGGCACAAGGACAACATTGACAATGCCAAGGAACATACCCGCCACATCCACGCTAACGCTTGTGCGCAGCAAAAGGTAGGTTATGGCCGGCGTAAGCAGGGGGGCAAGCAGAGTGTTTACGCTCGTCATGCCAACGGAGAGGGCAACATCCCCCCTGGAAAAATAGGTGATGACATTGCTTGCCGTGCCTCCCGGGCAGGTTCCTACCAAGATGACGCCGGCCGTAAGCGCGGGATCAAGATTAAAAAGGCGGCTCAGCGCAAAGGCAAGGAGCGGCATAAGCGTAAACTGCGCGAGCGAGCCAATAAGGACATCCCGCGGGCGGGTAAAAACAACGGCGAAGTCGCCGGGCTTAACCACAAGCCCCATGCCGAACATCACGACCATCAGCAGGGGATTGATCCATGAAGTTTTGATCCAGCGCATGGCTTCAGGCGCAAAACAGGAAAGCGCGGCAACCAGCAGCACAAATCCAGCCAATGTTCCTGCCAAAGCCCTCGCTTATCCTTTCCAGTTTCCCTGCCACGAAACTCCCCCTTGCATCGCCGGCGCCTGTGACGCCGCTGCGTTTTACGGGGGGATTCAAGCCCCCCATGCAAAAAAACTACGCTTTCTGGATATCCGCCACGCGGCGGCGCCCTTCCAGGACAGCCTTGAAGTCATCCAGGATATGCGCGTGGTCAAAGGCCATTTCCGGCAGCTCGGAAAGGGGGATGAAGGCTGCCCCGGCCGCGTCATCCCCGGCGCGGAGATCCTCGGGGTTCTCCGCCCTGGCAAGGAACACGGCAGACATGGTGTGGCGGCGCGGGTCGCGGGCAGGGTCGGAATACACCCCCAGGAGCCCCGTCAGCTCCACACGCAGCGCCGTTTCCTCAAAGGCTTCGCGCACGGCGGCTTCCTCTACCGTTTCCCCAACCTCCACAAAGCCGCCAGGCAGGGCATAGCCATAGGGCGGGCGGCCGCGCTTGATCAGCAGCACGCCGCGCGCCTCTTCATACACAACCACATCCACCGTCGGCGCAGGATTCTGCCATACCTTCACCGCTTTTCCGCAGGACGGGCACGTTAAAAAATCCATAGTCTGCCTCCTTATCCCAATTTTGCCCAAGAATCCTCCGCCGGCAGGGGATTGTCAACCAAAACCCGTTCCAATGGCCGCCTGACCCAGGCCAAATGCCTTTGGAGGCTATTGACAAGCAAAGTCAAAAGCGAATAAAAAAAATCGTTTACCCAAAATTTATAAGCTGGAGGCAACAGCATGCCGAAGCGTACAGATCTCCACAAAATCCTCATCATCGGTTCCGGCCCGATCATCATCGGGCAGGCCTGCGAATTCGACTACTCAGGAACACAGGGCATCAAGGCCCTCAAGGAAGAGGGCTACGAAATTGTTCTCGTCAACTCCAATCCGGCGACGATTATGACCGACCCCGGACTGGCGGACCGCACCTATATCGAACCCATTGAGCCGGAAACCGTGGCGGCCATTGTCCGCAAGGAGCGCCCGGACGCCATCCTCCCCACGCTTGGCGGCCAGACGGGCCTGAATACGGCCCTTGAGCTTGCCAGGATGGGCGTGCTGGATGAATGCGGTACGGAGCTTATCGGCGTGCGTGCAGAATCCATTGAAAAGGCCGAAAGCCGCGAGCTGTTCCGCGAATGCATGCAGCGCATCGGCCTCAAGGTGCCTGCCAGCCGCATTGTCCGCAGCATGGAGGAAATGCGCGAAGCCGCCAAAGAGCTGCCCTTCCCGCTTATCATCCGCCCGGCCTTCACCCTTGGCGGCACGGGCAGCGGCGTTGCCTACAACATGGAGGACCTTGAAGCCATCGTTGCCGATGGCCTGACCGCCAGCATGACGCACGAAGTTTTGCTGGAGCAGTCGGTCCTGGGCTGGAAAGAGCTGGAAATGGAGCTGGTGCGCGACAAGGATGACAACACCGTGGTCGTCTGCTCCATCGAGAACTTCGATGCCATGGGCGTGCACACCGGCGACTCCATCACCGTGGCCCCGGCCCAGACGCTCAGCCCCGAAATCTACCGCAAAATGCTGGACGCCTCCATTGCCATCATGCAGGAAATCGGCGTCTGCGCCGGCGGCTCCAACATGCAGTTCGCCATCAACCCCAAAGACGGGGAAATGGTCGTCATTGAAATGAACCCGCGCGTTTCGCGCTCCTCGGCGCTGGCCTCCAAGGCCACGGGCTTCCCCATCGCCCGCATTTCCGCCAAGCTCGCCGTGGGCTACACCCTGGATGAACTGCGCAACGACGTGGCCCAGAACCCCACCAAGTGCTACGAGCTGGCCATTGACTACTGCGTTATCAAAATCCCCCGCTTCAATTTTGAAAAATTCCCGGGCTCCAAGGACGAGCTGACCACCTCCATGAAGAGCGTCGGCGAAACCATGGCCCTGGGCCGCACCTTCAAGGAAGCGCTGCAGAAAGGCCTGCGCTCGCTTGAAATCGGCGCCGCCGGCCTTGGCGGGAACTTCCGCGCCGCCGTGCCCTCCGTTTCCGAGCTTATGCCCAAGCTGCGCATCCCCAATTCGCGCCGCATCTTTGCCGTGCGCGACGCCATGCTCGCCGGCATGAGCATTGAAGAAATCTACGAGGCCACCTGGATCGACCCCTGGTTCCTCAACGAAGTCAAGGACATCGTTGATGAGGAGCAGGCCATCCGCGACTTCGCCCTGGCCAACGACACCACCCCCGCCAATCCGGAGCTCAAGCCTGTGCTTCAGCGCGCCAAGGAAATGGGCTTTTCCGACAGGCAGCTGGCCGAAATGTGGCGCCGCCCTGAAAGCGACATCCGCGCGCTGCGCAAGGCCACGGACGTGACGCCGGCCTACGGGCTCGTGGGCACCTGCGCCGCGGCCTTCAAGACCATGCCCTACTTCTTTTCCACCTACGGAAAGGGCGAGGAACTGCCCCCCACCTCCGGCCGCAAGGTCATGATCCTTGGCGGCGGCCCCAACCGCATCGGCCAGGGCATTGAGTTTGACTACTGCTGCTGCCATGCCTCCTACGCCCTCAGGGATGCCGGCGTGCAGGCCATCATGGTCAACTCCAACCCCGAAACCGTTTCCACCGACTACGACACCTCAGACCGCCTCTTCTTTGAACCCCTGACCTTTGAGGACGTGCTGCAGCTCGTTGAGCTGGAACGCCCGGACGGCGTCATCGTGCAGTTTGGCGGGCAGACCCCGCTTAACCTCGCCGTGCCGCTGATGCGCGCGGGCGTGCCCATCCTTGGCACCAGCCCCGATGCCATTGACCGCGCCGAAGACCGCGAGCGCTTCCAGGCGCTCCTCAAAAAGCTCTCCCTCCGCCAGCCGGCCAACGGCACGGCCCGCACGGTGGAAGAAGCCTGCGCGGTGGCGAGGGAAATCCACTACCCCATCCTGGTGCGCCCCAGCTACGTGCTTGGCGGACGCGCCATGCAGGTCGTGTACGATGACGCCCAGCTCATGGAATACTTCGCCCGCCATGTGGGCAGCCAGGTCCTGGAGCACCCCATCCTCATCGACAAGTTCCTTGAAAACGCCATCGAGGTTGATGTGGACGCCCTTGCCGACGGCACGGACGTGTATGTGGCCGGCATCATGGAGCACATTGAAGAAGCCGGCATCCATTCCGGCGACTCCTCCTGCACGCTGCCGCCCTATTCGCTCCCGCAGGACATCATCGATGAAATCGAGCGCCAGACCCGCGCCCTCGCGCTGGAACTGCGCGTTGTCGGCCTGATGAACATCCAGTACGCCGTGAAGGACGGCGTGGTTTACATCCTCGAAGTCAATCCCCGGGCCTCGCGCACGGCGCCCTTTGTCTCCAAGGCAACGGGCGTGCCGCTGCCCCGCCTTGCCACGCAGATCATGATGGGCAAGACGCTGAAGGAGCTGAACCCCGACTCCATGCGCCGTTCGGGCTACACGGCCGTAAAGGAAGCCGTGTTCCCCTTCCGCCGCTTCCCGGGCGTGGATATCCTCCTTGGACCTGAAATGCGCTCCACAGGCGAAGTCATGGGCATTGCGCCGACCTTTGAGGAAGCCTTCCTCAAGAGCCAGCTTGCCGCAGGGCAGAAGCTGCCTACCTCCGGGCGCGTCTTCATCTCCGTCAATGACAGCGACAAGCCGCAGGTCCTCCCCGTTGCCCGCCTCTTTGCGGACATGGGCTTTGAGCTGCTGGCCACCGCCGGCACAGCCGCCACGCTGACGGCCGCGGGCATTCCGGCCGTGCGCGTGCACAAGCTGAGCGAGGGACGCCCCAACGTGGTGGACTACATCAAGAACAACGAGATCTCCCTGGTCGTCAACACGGCCTCCGGCAAAAACACCGCCGGCGACTCCAGGACCATCCGCCAGATCACCCTCCAGTACGGCCTGCCCTACACAACCACCATCTCCGGCGCCAGGGCCATTGCGCGGTCCATTAAGTCAACCCTGGGCAAAGACTCCGGGAATATCCTTGTAACCGCGCTGCAAACCTACTACACTGAGTAAAAACACAGGGCGGGGGACTTAAAGGTTCCCCGCCCGTCCACGCCCCATCCCCCGGAAAAGGAGGGTTCCCTGCATGTGCGGACTCTTTGGCATTTCCAACCATCCAGAAGCCTCCCGCATGGCCTATTTCGGCCTCTACGCGCAGCAGCACCGGGGGCAGGAAAGCGCGGGCATTGCCGCCCATGACGAAACGGGCATCCACGCCCACACAGGCATGGGCCTTGTTCCCGACGTGTTTGACGAGGCGGCGCTGAACCGCCTCACAGGCAGCGCCGCCATCGGGCATGTGCGCTACTCCACAACCGGGTCTTCCGCCCTGCGCAACGCCCAGCCGCTTGTCGTGCACATCCGGGGCCTCAACCTCGCGCTCGCCCACAACGGCAACCTGACCAACGCCGCCGCCCTGCGCCGCGAGCTGGAAGAGCAGGGCTCCATTTTCCAGACCAACAGCGACAGCGAGACCTTTGTCCACCTCATCGCCCATGGCATGAAAAGCGCCGCCTCCCTGGAGGAGGCCATACGGGCGGCCTGCGCGCGCGTGCAGGGCGCCTACTCCCTGGTCATCCTGGCTGAGGGGCGCCTCATTGCCATCCGCGATCCGCACGGCTTCCATCCCCTGGCGCTGGGACGCGCCGAAAAATCCTGGGTTGTCGCCTCGGAAACCTGCGCCCTGGACCTGCTGGAAGCGGAATACATCCGCGACATCGATCCGGGGGAAATGCTCATCATCTCCGGCGATAACCTCAACTCCCAAAAGCTGGACGGAGCGGGGAGCGTGCCCATCCGCCAGTGCATTTTTGAGCTCGTCTACTTTGCCCGGCCGGATTCCCGCATTTTTGGAGAAGAGGTCTACACCTGCCGCAAAAACATGGGGCTGGAACTGGCCAAAGAAGCCCCCAGCGAAGCCCAGCTCACCATGCCCTTCCCCGATTCCGGCATTTATGCCGCCATCGGCTATTCGCAGGGCACGGGCATTCCCTACGAGCACGCCCTCATCCGCAACCACTATGTGGGCCGCACCTTCATCCAGCCTTCCCAGGGCATGCGCAGCTTCGGCGTGCGGGTAAAGCTCAACCCCGTGCGCTCCGTCATCAGCGGCAGGCATATCTGCGTTATCGATGACTCCGTTGTCCGCGGAACGACCATGCGCACCCGCGTGGGCAAGCTCAGGGAGCACGGCGCAAAAATTGTGGACGCGCGCATCAGCTGCCCGCCCGTGCGCTTCCCCTGCTTTTACGGCGTGAACTTCTCCACCGCGGAGGAGCTTACCGCAGCCAGGCATCCGCTCAGCGAGCTGCCCCGCCTCCTCAACCTGGATTCCCTCTGCTATTTGAGCATCGAGGGACTGCTTAGGACGGTAAAGGAGCCGGACCATTACTGCCTCGCCTGCTTCAACGGCAGCTACCCCACGCCTGTGCCCTCCTGCAGCGGCTGCAAAGCCTGCGGCCAGGCGTAAGGCTCCGCAAACCCGGGCACATACGCAGCCAAAAGCGCAGGTAAGCCATGCCATCGCCGCACGCCATCGCCGTTTGGAACACCGCGTTCCTTGGGGACGCCGTCCTTACCCTGCCGCTTGTGCGCACGCTGAAAACAGCCTTCCCCGAAGCTGACATTGATTTTTACGTCCGGGCCGGGCTGGGAACGCTCTTTGCCGCCCAGCCGGAACTCAGGCGGGTCTTTGAAATCCAAAAAGGCAGGCAGGGCATCGGCGCCCTGCGGGCGCAGTGCCAGGACATCGCGGCGCGCCGCTATGATGTGTGGGTTGACGCGCACCCAAGCCCCCGCTCCGCCCTTATCGCCCGCTTCAGCGGCGCCCCCCTGCGCGTGGGCTATTCAGGGCTGCCGCGCAGCCTTGCCTTTACCCACGCCGTGCCCAGGCGCTTTGACGAACTGGATGAAATCGAACGCCTGCTCCAGCTCACCACGCCCGTATTCCGGCACTTCAATATCCAGCTCCCGGGCTTCAGCCCCGATATCCCGGATGACGATCTGCACTGGCCCTGCCTGGCCCTTGCGGAAGAGGCCTGCGGACACGCGAAAGCCTTTTTCTCCTCCCTGCCTGCCGGCCCCTGCCTGGGGCTCCACCCGGGTTCACGCTGGGCCACAAAACGCTGGACGCCGGAAGGCTTTGCCGGCATTGCCAGAAAAGCCGCCGGCATTGGCGCGAACGTCCTCGTGTTTTCCGGATCACAGGAGGAAACGCTCATTGCCCGCGAGGTCATCCGCCTTGCCGGGCTTGAGGGCTCCCCGCGGCTCTTCGACCTTTCCGGCTCCCTGCCACTGCCGCATCTGGCCGCCTTCCTCAGGCGCCTTTCCGTGTACGTAAGCAACGATTCAGGGCCGCTCCACCTTGCCTGGTGCCAGCGTGTGCCGACAGCAGCCATCTTTGGGCCAACAGTCCGCCGCCTCGGCTTTTTCCCCAGGGGGAAAAGCAGCACCGTGCTGGAAGTGCCGGAAAGCGAGCTTGCCTGCCGCCCATGCAGCCTGCACGGCCCCAATGCCTGCCCCCAAAGGCACCACCGCTGCATGAAAGACATCCTGCCGGAAGAGGTCTGGCAGCATGTCCAGCCCTATCTGGGCCAGTCCGGCACCAGCCCTGAATAAACGATACATCCAACCATCCCGGAGGGTCTTAACATGCGCCTCTTTTTCGCCCTCGCGCTCATCGCCGCCGTATCCTGCGCCATCATTGGCTGCCGCGAACAAAAGCCCCTTATCCGCGGCGTGGCCGAAAACATGCTGGTTTCGCCCAACAGGCCGGATATTGCCGTCAGCCCGGCCGCATCCTTCACGCTTGTGGATGCGTACCGCGCGGACCCGGCCATAATGCCCATGAACACCAATGTCCTGGCGACAACAAAGCTCTGGTGCGCCCGCTATGCCTCATCCAGTCCGGAAGCCCGCCTCTTCGCCATGTTTGGCGAGGTGGACGATCCCTGGACATGGCACCCCAGCCCCAAAAGCCCGGCCAAGCTCCTCCGCCGCAGGGACAACGTGGTTATGGCGGGTTTTGATGGCACGGCCATGACCTATATCCTCCCTGCCGAACACGACCCGTGGCGCATTGGCCCCGAGCCAGCCCCCTGGAACAGGGGCAGCCTTGTCTGGCGCTTCAGGTTCAACGCCTTCTTCCACCATTTTACCGTGCTGGTGGAATACCGCGAACCGCTTGAAGAGGGCATAGAAAACGATCCCGCAGCCCTTGCCGACTTTGAAAAGCGGGCGAAAAGCGCCTTTGCCCTGCTGAGGGGAAAAGAGGGCTCCCTGCCACGGCCCGCCCAGAACCTGCCGTATCCTCCCAGGGAACTGAAGCGCTCAGAACTGGGCAAAACCCTGGGACCCGTCTGGGGCGAAAAGCAATAACGCGCAGCGCCTGAAAACAAAACAGAACGCGCCAGCCGTAAATGGCTGGCGCGTTCTGTTGAACAGGCATGAAAAATTTCAGCGGGGATTTCCGCACAAAGCCTGCTCCACCATGCCGCACAGGGCATGGCCCACAAGAATGTGCATCTCCTGAATCCTGGGGGTATGCGAAGAAGGGACGTTCAGCAAAACATCCGCAAGGGCGGCCATTTTTCCGCCGCCCTGCCCTGTAAGCGCGATGCAGGAAAGCCCCTGATCCCTCGCGGCCTGCATGGCAGCAAGCACGTTGCCGCTGTTTCCGCTGGTGGAAATGCCCACCAGCACGTCGCCCGCATTGCCGAGCGCCTGCACCTGCCGCTCAAAAACATGCCCGTAGCCGTAATCGTTGCTGATGGCCGTGAGCGCGGAGGTATCGCAGTGCAGGGCCACGGCAGCCAGCGGACGGCGGTCAAAGCCATAACGGCCCGTTAATTCCGCCGCCAGGTGCTGCGCATCCGCCGCGGAGCCGCCATTGCCGCAGAAAAGGATTTTTCCGCCTGCGGCAAGAGAGCGGGCAATCAGTCCGGCAGCCTCAGCCACCCTGGGCGCGAGAGCCGGCAAGGCCGTAAGGCACTGCGTATGCTCGGAAACATTTTCAAGAAACACGTCCGCCTTAAGCGCTGCTTCGTTCATGGGCTGCCTGCCTCCCCCTCGTGAAACCTGAGCCAAAATCCAGCGCACGGCATCGGCAAAGCTCTCCGCAACGTGCTCGGCTCCCGCCGTATCCGCCGCTTTTTCGCGTCCCGTCCGCACCAAAACGCCCTTTGCGCCGACATTGTGGGCCAGCTCCACATCGCACGGCTTGTCGCCCACAACTACGGCGTTTGACAAATCAGCGCCCATGGACCTGGCGGCATCCAGGGCCATGCCCGGATTGGGCTTGCGGCAGCGGCACTGCTCCTCCGGCGCGTGGGGGCAGAACCAAATGCCTTCCAGCCGGACGCCAAACGCCGCCAGCAGCTCTTCCATGCGCCTGTTGACGGCGTGCATGTCCGCCTCTGCATAGTACCCGCGCCCGATGCCGGACTGGTTGGTCAGCACTCCCAGCCGGCAGCCCGCTTCGGCCAAGGCCTTAAGGCCTTCGCCAACGCCTGGCAGAAGCACAACGCCGGCAGGGTCGTGCAGGTAATGCCTGTCTTCAATCAGGGTGCCGTCATGGTCCAGCAAAACCACACAGCCTTCAGACACAGCGCCTCCAAAGCAGGATACTGCGGTTTATGCCGCGCAAAAGCCCACAGCCTTCAAAGCGATGCCTTGCCTAAAACGGCACATCATCCATCTGCTGCGCTTCGGAAGGGAATACCGGGCCGTCATCAGGAGCGCTGCCCTGCTGCGGCGGGAAGGCGGGAGCAGGCTGATTCAGATCCTGGGGCTGCGCCTGGTAGTTCGCGGCGGGACCGCCATTTCCCTGCTGGTAGAACGGCGGCTCGTCAATCTGCCGGGCTCCGGACTGCGGGGCACTAGGCTGCGGCGCAGGGGAGTATCCTCCTCCGTACGCTCCGTCACCCTGCGCGTCGCGGCGGTCTAAAAACTGCACGCGCTGCGCACGGATTTCCGTTGAATACCGGTCCTGGCCGTTCTGATCCTGCCATTTGCGGGTCTGGAGGTTTCCCTCCACATACACAAGGCTGCCTTTCCTGAGGAAATTCTTGCAGTTTTCCGCGGCACGCTGAAACACGATCACACGGTGCCACTCTGTGCGTTCCACGCGCTGGCCCTGCTGATCCTTGTACGATTCGTCCGTCGCGATATTCAGCGTGCAGACGGGCGCGCCGGCCTGGGAATAACGGAGTTCGGGATCACGCCCCAGCCTTCCGATAATCATCACCTTATTCAGCATCTTGCTCTGCCTCCCAAAAACTGCCTGCCCAGCGGCGGCAGCATGTCTTCATGCGCGGGGCGCTTTAAGCGCGCTCCTTCCATTCAGTCTGGACCCTGAGGACCAATTCTTCAACCACGGCAAGCTGGCTCTCCGGGCAAACCCCAAGAAGGGGCGCCCCCGCGTCCACATTCTGGTTGTGCTTGAAATAGACTGTGTAGATGATGCCGCCTGGCCCTGTGTAGTACACGGGCGTTTCACGCTTCATGCGTGACATGATCAGCAGCTCCATGCCATGATGCACCGTCACGGAACGCGATCCGCCGGTCTTGATCTTTATGTCCACAGCCGGGGTAAAATAATACTTTGCGCGTTCAGGAGCCGTAAAAAGATGCAGCGCGTGCTTCAGCAGCATGCTGATGACTTCCTCGCGGCTCAGAAAATGGCGCACCACGGCAAGAGGGGTTCCCGCTTCAACGAACTTTCCCTCAAGCTCCGTATGCAGCTCGCGCAGCTCGCCGCTCTGCATGGCCGTCACAGGCTTTGGATTGCGCTCCCTGGTTAACGTGGCAAGGAGCGTTCCCGGGCGTTCCTTCCACTCTCCGCTCACGCCGGAAACCATGTCCCCCGGACGGCATGACTCAAAAGCAACCACGCCCGTGTGGGGCGCACGAATAACGATCTCCTCATGGGGCGAAGCCTTGATGTCCTCAAGGAGACGGGTGATATCCAGCATGGCAAATCCTGTACGCTGTAACGCCGCCGAAGCTCCGGCGGGATCGTGTTTATGGTCAAAAACGGTGCGGGCAAACGCGCCGCAGCCAGCCCGCGCAGGGCAGCGCGGCTAGCGGTAGTAAAGGTTCCTGCCGCCCGCTGTCAGCAGCAGCTGCTCAAGATTGGCGCGGACTTCCCTGCGGTCCCAGACGCCCTGGATGTGCCCGCGCGAAAGCGCCTTGTAGGCGCTGTGGTAATGCGGGGGGACATCTATGCCGGTTGTCTCCTTGATAACGCCAACACCGGCAAAGCCAAGATTGGAGGAACGCATGGCAAACTGATATGGCGAGCAGCCAAGGAAGCTGGCTACAGGCCCCGCATAGGAATTGGTATCATACAGCACAAGATACAGGCCGCCGGCCTCAATATAGCGGCGGACAGCCACCGTGCAGCGCGGCATCTGGATGACGCCGTGCGTGCCTTCCTGTATGCGGATGCCTGCCGTGCCGTGCACATAGGCCAGGAACGGATAGCGCTTTTTTTCCGCAAGCTTGGCCGCCTCAACAAATTTCAGGCCTTCAGCCGCGCCTACGGAACCGCCCCTGAACGGCCCGACCAGCATGGCCACAATCATGCGTATGCCATTGAGCCTGGCTTCAAAGGTCACGCAGGCGCTCTTAAGCTTTGTCTTTTCCTTGGCTTTCTGGATGCTTTCGCCAAGCCCCGGGAAATTGAGGGGGTTGGCGGCCTCCACCTCGGCATTGAATTCACGCACCGAATCAGCATCGAAAACGTTATTGACAACCCACTGGTATTCCATGGGGAAATGGTGGCCGCACGTCGTGCATACGCCGGCGAACTCCCCGTACAGGTCAGGGGCCCAGAGATCAAGGCAGCCGTGCGTGGCCGCGTTGGGGCAGGTAACCGTCCTGTCTTCGCGCGCGCGGGGGCTGACATAGGCCCAGCGGCCCTTGCGGGATTCATCCTCTTCCTTCCACGTGGAAAGCGTGGTCAGCTCACGCACGGTTTCAGGCCGCAACCGCGGGCCTACGGGCTTGCGGGTGATGGGGTAAAGCATCCTGTCCCGCAGCCAGACCGCCATCGAGAGGGTTTCATTCATGAAATTGGAAATCCGCTGCCGGTGGCGGGTGTACAATTCAAACTTAACGCGGGCGTAAAGGCTGTCCCAGGATTCCCGCGCATTGCGGCGCAGCCGGCTTAAAACCGGGCGCCTGTCCCAGCAGGCGCCTTTTGAGAGGCGCAGGAACTTCTTCTGGCGTTTCGCAACAAGCTTTTCCCGGGCGGAATCGCTGAGGTTCCAGCTCAAGAACACTTCATCCATGTTGGTATCGTCACGCCCCCAGCGGCGCAGCGTCAGGCGGCGCATGGGGCTAAACCCGCGCGCGCCGAGAACGGCTTCGTCCGTGGCCCGGATGACTTCCTGCCGCAGGGTGCGGAAAAAGTCGTAATGGAAGGGGCGGGCGCCAAGGCAGGGCTCCTGAACAATCCTGTCCACATAGCCAAAATTCAGGTTGTCCTGGGCGGTCATGTGCAGGCGCTCTGCGCAGTGGGCAATAAGCTCCGGCGTGGCCCTGGCTCCCCCTTTGAGCCTCCCCTCAATGGCGGCGGCCCCTTCGGGGGAAATCACGGAATAGTAGCCATGGGAAAACATCAGGCGGCGGTCAGCCAGGGCAATGGCCTCGGCCCCGCCGGAACCGCCCTCGGAAATCACGGAAATGATCGGCACGGAAAGCCCGGCCATTTCGTAAAGGTTGCTGGCAATCTGCTGCGCCGCGCCGGGATAGTCCTCCACAGGAAAGGAACCGGGCGTAAACACGTAGGTATGGATGGGGATGTTTTCCGTTTCGGCAACCTGCATGAAGTGCCTGGCCTTGGCATTGCCCCAGGGCTTTACGGACCCGCCGTTGCGGAATTCTTCGCCATGGCCCTTTTCCTGCCCGATAACCATGATGAGCTGGCTGTACTTCTTTTTGCCCTGGTGGCGGGTAATGGTGGCGCGGGCAATGACCATGCTGGGGTCTATGCTGTGCTCATCCTGTCCGCCGATTTCGGTAAAGTTGTCGTAGACATTTTCCAGGATGTCCCGCAGGCAAAAACGCTGCGGATGGCGCACAATGCGCACCTTTTCCATGGGCGTCAGGCTGCTGTCGAGCAGGCGCTCAACTTCATCAAAGCCCTTTTCAAGCTGCACAAGCTCTTCCAGCGGGCTCTTCATGCTGCCATCGGCAAGATTCTGGAAAAAGGAATCCAGGCGCACGCCCAGGGAATCAATAATTTCGCCGTTCCGCCCGACAAAGATATCCCTGATATAACTCAGCCGGTCCGTAAGATGCTGGGCTCTTTTTTCTATATCCATTGGCTGTGAAGGCCTCCCACCATCCCGCAGGACGGCGCAAAAGGAATGTTTCAGGCAAAACGCAGAATGCCGTCCGTACGATCTTTCAGGAAAGCCACATTCGACTGGAGGGGAGAACCATCCTTGTCATGCCCCTCCAAAACAAGGCTGTCCAGGAAGGCATGTCCGCGGGCCTTGGCTTCGGCAAGATCCGCGCCCCAGACGATGGCCAGGGCCAGGTTCGGGTCAAATTCCGTGGGAATGTCATAGGGCGTGCCGTCCAGCGCCGCGGGCACATGCGTGTGCATGGAAAGCCACGGCTGCGGCTCCCAGGAAAAGCGTTCTATGCGCCCGACCCACGGGGAAAAATGGTTCGCCGGATCTTCGGCGATAATGCGGTATTCAATGCCAAAGCCTTCCAGCGAAACATCGCTCTGGGTATAGCCCAACGGCTCGCCAAGGCCCAGGCGGATCTGCTCGGAGATCAAATCCACCCCCGGCTTGCCATTCAGGCGGGCGATTTTGGCGGACACGCCGTTTTCAACCTGGATGCGGGTGTTCACTTCCATAAGGAAGGGGCTGCCGTCGCGCGTAACGATCCATTCCCAGGTGCCTACGTTGTCGTAGCCAACCTTCTGGGCAAGCTTAAGCGAGTGGCTGGTAATGGTGTCGAGCAGCGCCGCGGCATCAAAATCGTATTTGATGTCCGCGGGGGCAAAGCCCGGCGCGACTTCAAGGCGCTTCTGCCGGCCGGTGGACTGGATTGAGCAGTTCCTCGTGCCGAAATGCACGGGATTTTTGCCCGTGCGGTCGGCAACAATCTGCACCTCAAGATGGTTGAACTCGCAGATGCGCTGCTCAATCAGCACGCCTTCATCCTTGAACTGGCGCAGGGCGTAATTGCGGATGCTGCGGTACACGGAGCGGAACTGATCGATATCGTACACTTCCTCAATGCCCATTCCGCCGCCGCCCGCAGAAGCCTTGACCAGCACCAGAGGATGGGCCACGCCCTGCTGCAGCTGGAATTCGTACAGGCTGCGGGCGATTTTCTCCGCTTCCTGCTCATCATAAATGGGGCGGTCAGAGCCAGGCACTGTGGGCACGCCCAGGCTCCTCGCCAGGCGCTTGGTATTGATTTTGTCGCCAAGCGCCTGAATGACCTGCCAGGAAGGCCCGATGAAAATCATTTTCCTGTCCCTGGTGGTCACACGGCGGGCAAAACGAAAATCCTCCGCAAAAAAGCCGTAGCCGGGATGAACGGCCGTCGCTCCAGCCTGGTCGGCCACGGAAAGGATTTCATTGGCATCATGGTACGAGGAAACCCGAAACAACGCGCCGCCAAGCTCGCGGGCCACCTGCAGGTGCCCGGAGGCAGCGTCCTCTTCCGTATATACACAGGCAAAGCCTATGCCCAGGCGATGGCATGCCTGCGCAATGCGAACCGCGATTTCGCCGCGGTTTGCAATAAGAACGATGTGATTTGTGTCCACTGGCACTCCTGATAACTTGCAGCGAAAAACTCAAAACAATCTCTCACCGCCAACCCTCAATGTACCTGAATTCGCTGCTAAGGTCCAGACCGCTTTTCTTATGCACGGGTTCCCCGTTTACGGCTGTTCAAGCTACGCGCAGAAATCACTTCGCACGGGCTTCCAGCAGGGGAAGCATCCCGTTTTCAGCCATTTTGCCGCGCACAGCATCAGGAAGGCTTTCAAGGCGCTTCTTCGTGACAACGGCCCCATGGTCCAAAAGAAGCGTCACAACATCCCTGCTGCCGCCGTAGGCGGCAAGCTCCAGAGCCGTAGCGCCGCCCGTGAGCGCCGCGCTGCTGTCCGCCCCCCTTTCCAGCAGCAGGCTGACGACATCGGCATGGCCGTTCACAGCGGCAGCGATCAGCGCCGTGCCTCCATCCCCGGCCCTGGCTTCAAGCGCAGCGCCCTTATCCAGCAGGCATTCAGCAATTTCCGCCTTGCCCTGCCTTGCCGCAACCATGAGCGGCGTCCATCCTTCCGCATCCTGGCTGTCCACAGCGGCGCCTTTTTCCAACAGCAGCTTTGCCGCAGCCGCCTGCCCGCTTATGGCAGCCCGCACAAGCGCGGTATTGCCCTCTCCATCCCTGGCATCAACGGGCACTCCCCGCTCCAAAAGCAGCAAGATCACGGCCGTCTTGCCTTTTTCCGCAGCCACCGTAAGGGGCGTCAGCCCCTGCCTGGTCTGCGCGTTCACATCCGCTCCCTTATCCAGCAGGAGCGCTGCAATGCCGGCATGCCCTTCACGGGCGGCAGCCATAAGCGCCGTCCAGCCATTCACATCTTCAGGGGCCACAGCGGCGCCCTTTTCCAGCAGCAGCTTTGCCGTGCCTTCATGCCCCTCGCGGGCGGCAAGCATCAGCGAGGTCCAGCCATCGGCATCACGGGCATTAATATCCGCCTTTTTTTCCAGCAGGAGGGCGGCTGCCTGCGCCTGCCCCCTGGATGAAGCAAGCATAAGGGCTGTGCCGCCGTCCTTAGCCCGTGCAATATTGGGGTCCGCACCCCGCTCCAGGAGCAGGCGGACAATTTCGGCATGGCCGTTGATAGCTGCGGCCATAAGCGGGGTCGATCCGCCCAGGGATTCCGCCCTGCCGTTTACATCGCTTCCATCATCCAGCGCTTCCCGCACAGCTTTGGGCGTGCCGCTTCTGCACAGCTTCACAAACGCGTCAGCCGGCATGGCAGAGGCAATGGATGCGGCAAGCAAAAGCACGGAGACCGCCGCAAAAAGAGGGCGCGCAAGGCAGACAAAACGAGGGATTCCATATTGCTGAAAAAAAGACATACGCCTATTCCTGAAATATTTTCCGGCCATGCGCCGGATTTTCATACAGTTTGAACGGGACATCTGCAGCAGATCCAGGCTCCTTGCCAAACAGCGGGCGCGCCCTGAGGATAGAAAGCCCTTCCCGCTCAGGTTTCCCGGCGCCATGCCGGCAAAAAACTGCCCCATAGATTTATTAATATAATATCATCAAAAGCAAAGACAAGACCATATCAAACCAGTGTGGATGAAATAGAGGCTTCCCCTCCTTCCTGCAGGGCTGTCCCAAGGCAGTGAACATGGCTTTAGGTCTCTGCATAAGCGCGGCCATGCCATGGCGCGACATCCATTGACAAACGCTGCCGTAACAGCCACTTTTTGCCAAAAAGCACACGCTGGGAAAACCGTTATGGAAATAAAAGACGGAAAAGACTATCTGCATGAGGCAAAGGAACTGCTTATTGAATATACAGGCAGACTGGGAAGAGATCTGTCCTTTCAGAACCTTGACGCGGAATTGAATGACCTGGCTTCAAAATATGCCCCGCCCCATGGAGAAATCCTTGTTGCCATTGAGGACGGCCATGTCCTCGGCATGGTCTGCTATCACAGGCATACAGCCATCCGCTGCGAAATGAAGCGGCTCTATGTCAAGCCTGAAGCGCGGGGGTTCCATATAGGGGACAGGCTTGTTGAAGAAATCCTGAAGCATGCCGTAAAGGCGGGATACAGGGAAATGGTGCTTGATACGCTGAAGCCCTTCGAGGCTGCCATAGGCCTGTATAAAAAATATGGCTTTAAAGAATGCGAGCCCTATTACGAAAATCCCATGGACGATGTGCTGTACATGAAGAAAGGCCTGTAGGCAGGGCGCAGATGCCGCTGGATTTCAGCCAATCTCCGCACGCATAAAAAGAGCCGGTCCCGCGCCCGCGCGGAAACCGGTTCTTTTTTCTTCAATATCTTTTCCTTCCCCGCACAGCCGGCGCCTTTTCAGCGCGCAGCCATTACGAAGAAAAAGGCGGGATTCATTACTTATGGTTATGCGGACGGACGGTGAACACAGGACACGGCGCGCGCTGCACAACCTTTTCCGCGACAGAGCCGACCAGGAAGCGGTCAATGCCCTTCAGCCCGCGGGTGCCCATAACGATCATGTCGGCGTTCTCCTGCTTCACCAGATTGAGGATCTGCTCAGCGGGATCGCCGTTGACCACAACGCCCTTGGCTTCAACGTCGGCAAAATGCTTCTGCACATAGGCTTCCATGGACTTCTGGGCGCCCTTGGTGATGTCATTCACGAATTCATCAATGATGCTTGCCTGCTGCACGCCTGCGTATTCATCCTTCACCAGTTCCTTCATGCCCTTTCCGCCGTCGCCGGGAATATTCTGGGCAGCTTTCTCGACAATCTGATGCGAAGGCAACATGAATCCGCGGTACTGGGACAGCGTCGGCACAGCGTAAACAACCACAAGGCTTGCGTTCATGAGCTTAGCCAGCGTGTTGGCGTAATCGACAACAGGGCTAATCTGGTCTGCCAGGTCCACTGCGCACACGATTTTCTTGATATCAGCCATTACAATTCTCCTGCAGTTGCTAAGTTGAAGCCCATACAACAGGGAAGGAACTCTCCCCGCCCCCTCACAGGCCGACAGGCCTGCGCAACGCTACAATTCTTCATCCGGCGGCCGGATGGTGATAACAGGACAGTCCGCGCTTTTGACGATCTTTGACGCAACCGATCCAAACAGGACGGCATTCAGGCCCGACCGCCCCCGCGTTCCCATGACGATCACATCGGCATGTTCACGTTCGGCACGGGCAAGGATTTCGCCGGCGATTTCACCAACGGCGACCTCGCCCTTTACATCCAGCCCATGGAAGTATTCTTCAATGAACCTGTCCATGGACCGCCTGGCGCCATCCAGGATGCTGTCCCTAAGTTTGATAAATTTTTCCGTGCGGTCCGGCGCGGCATTGACATTGGGAAAAAGCGACATGTCAGGAACAACGTATAAAACAACGATGCCCGCGCCAGACTGCCTGGCCAGCAGCCCCGCATACTCCGCTGCCAGAGGAAGCGGGTCAGCAAGATCAACAGGGCACAGTATTTTCTTTACGTCAGCCATCAACGCACATCCTTCTTCACGCCGCAAACGCCCGGGACGTAAAAGGCCATCCGCAAAACGGCTGCAAAGGCTAGGCCTGCTCCGACGGATGGATGGTCATGACCGGGCATTCCGCCTTCTTGACGACCTTTGCCGCCACAGAACCAAACAGAACGGCATTCAGGCCTTTCCGCCCGCGCGTGCCCATAACAATCACGTCCGCCTTCTCACGGTCGGCAAGGGCAAGGATCTCTTCCGCAACATCCCCCACGGCAATCTCGTCCCTCACGTCCACGCCCTGGAAGTGCTCCGCAATGTACGCGTCCATGGTCTCCTTGGCGCCTTCCTGAATCTTGCTGATAAAATTCTCCACGCGGCCGGGAACAACCTGGAACCCGGGGAAAAGGGACAGTGAAGGCACGACGTACGAGACTATTACGCTTGCGCCGGCACTCTTGGCCAGCAGCGTGGCATACTTCGCCACGGAAGGAAGCGGATCGGAAAGGTCAACAGAGCAGATGATTTTCTTTATTTCAGCCATGGCCGCATATCCTCATTTAGGCAAACAGGTTATCCGGAAAATTTGGGGGAAAAACCCAGCCAAAACACATGGACAGCCGTTAAGGCTACTCATCGTCTGTAGGACGGATGGTCAGGACAGGGCACTTCGAGTTCTTGACGACCTTTTCAGCCACGGAGCCAAAGAGGATGAGATCCAGCCCCTTGCGCCCGCGGGTGCCCATGACGATCATGTCGGCATGTTCCTTTTCCGCAAGGTTCAGGATTTCTTCCGCCGCATAGCCCACAACAACAATGCCCTGGGCATCCACGCCCTGGAAATGTTCGGCCACGAAATCAGCCATGGAACGCTCAGCGCCGGAAACAATTTCGCCAACAAAATTATCAATGGTGTTCGGTGGAACATGGAAACCGGTATACTGAGTCAGTGTAGGAGCCGCATACACCACGGTGACGCGCGCGTGCGACATCTTGGCCAGCATGACCGCGTATTCTGCCACCTGCTTGCTTTGATCGGAAAGATCAAGAGCACAGACGATATTCTTGAGTTGAGACATCACACGACCTCCATTGTGCATTATTCAAGCGCAGAATAGAACATCAGAATGTGTTATTCTGTTTGCATAGGCATAATAACGTGTTTCACGATTGTAGACAAGGGGGGGGGTCCCGCATTGGCTGGAGCCAGCCTCCGGCAATGTCCGCGCACCGCGCCAGGCCGCCCCTGTGCGGCGCCAGCCAGGCGGCAAAGGCTGCGCGCACTTCGCCAGGATCCCTGGGCTCTTCGCTGCCCATCGCCGCTGCCAGATCTGCCGCGCCGGCGCATTCCCGCACCAGACCGCAGCCCAGCAGCCCCTCACCTTCCGCCGGACGGAGCGCCCAGCTAAAATTGGAGGTAAACGGCCCCACATAGGGCACCCTGCCGCAGGCCAGGGGCTCCAGCAGGTTCTGCCCGCCCAGCGGCGCAAGGCTTCCGCCCACAAAAACGCGTTCCGCAAGCGTGTACAAAGGCATCAGCTCGCCAAAAACATCCCATACGATCACCGTGCCTAAAGGCAGATCCTGCCCTTCCAGCTGGCTCCTGAAGGCAGTGGAAAAACCGGATTTCTCCAGCCCTTCCTTCCACGCAGCCGCGCGATGCAGATGCCGCGGGGCAATCACCAGCCTCATGCCGGGCTGCGCCTCCCTGAAAGCCGGCAGGGCTTCCAGAAGGAGCGATTCTTCCTCCTCCCTTACGGAGGCAAAGAGAGCCAGGGGATGCGCCCCGATATCAGGCAGGAGAAGGCGGAGAGGCGAAGCATCCGGCAGGCTTTCCGGCGCCGCGCGGTCAAATTTGATATTGGGCACGACGCTGACCGCAGATTTGCACGCCGACCCGCCAAAGAGCTCCCGAAAGCGCTCCGCATCCCGAGAGGAAACGGCGGCGAGTTCAGCCGGCGCGACCGAAGACCCGAACTCAGGGAACAAGCGGCCCAGGCGCAGGAAATTCCTGAGGCTCTTTTCCGTCATCCTGCCGTTGAGCACAATGACAGGCACGCCCTCACCTGCGCAGGACAAAAGCAGCCCCGGCCACAGCTCTGTTTCCAAAAGGGCCAAAACCCTGGGGCGGACCATGCGGACGGCCCGCAGGGTCAGTTCTGGGCTGTCCAGCGGGCACAGCGTCGCCTGGACAGACAAGTCAGGACGCTTTTGCCTTAGGCTGTCCTGCATGCGGACAAGCACATCCAGCCCCTGCCGCGTCCATGTGGTCGCAAGCACCCTGCAGGGAGCGGAAGAGACAGGCAGCGCCTCAATCAGGGAAGCCGCAAGAAAGGCCTCCCCGCCGGATGCCGCCTGCACCCAGAGATCCGCGGGCTCCGCCCAGCCTTCCGGCACAAGGCGCTGGGACCAGCCGTCCGCCAGGCGCTGGTTCCGCTTTAAGAAAGGAAAAGCTCCGCGCCAGGCCAATCCGTAGAGCCTGGGCAGAGCCTCACTACGCCCCTCAGTCCCCATGCTTTCCAGACCTGTGCTGCACAGCCATTTCAAGCAGCCTGCCAACCAGGGAAACATAGGAAAGCCCGGCTGCGGCTGCGGCTTTTGGGACCAGGCTGACGTCGGTCATCCCCGGAAGCGTGTTGACTTCCAGGATGAAAATCTCGCCGTCCTCCCGCACGATAAAATCCGCGCGGCTGTAGCAGGAAAGGCCCAGGGCGCGGTGCGCGGCAAGGGCAGCGTCCTGAACGCGGCGCAGGACATCCTCCGGCAAAGGCGCGGGGCAGATTTCGGCGGCGCCTTCCGAGCCGGCATATTTATCGTGGTAATCAAAAAAGGCATTCTTGGGCACTATAAGGATTGGCGGCAGGGCCTCATCGCCCAGCACGCCGCACGTCACTTCGCGCCCGGGGATAAACGTTTCCAGAAGCGCCTCGCTGCCCGACTCAAAAATCTCCTGAAGGGCAGGCCTGAGCTCAGCCGCACTGTTCACGCGGGACAAATGCAGGCTGGAACCGCCGGTATTGGACTTGGCAAACAGGGGGTAGGGGAAGGGCGGCTCCCAGCCTTCTTCCGGCATGGCGGCAAGAAACAGGCCTTCCGGCGTTTTCAGCCCAGCCTGGCGGAACACGGCCTTGGCCGCCGCCTTATGCAGCGCAAGGAAGGATCCCGCGGCATCCGACCCCTGGTACGGGCACCCGACCCTGTCCAGCAGGGCCTGGACAAGCCCGTCTTCGCCAGGCTGGCCGTGCAGGTTCAGGAAGGCTGCGTCGTGCTTCCTGGCCGCATCCATCAGCGCATCAAGATTTTCATCCAGCGTAAAAAGCGTGACCTCGTGCCCAAGTTCGAGCAAAGCCCTGCGGACCGATTCCGCGCCCATCAGCGAAATGTTACGCTCCGGGGACCAGCCGCCCGCTATCAACAGTACTTTCATGAAGAGGAAGCTCCAATTGCGCCGAAAGGGCGCGTTCAAGAATCACAGCCCGGTTGTAGGCCCTGCCGATGGTTTCCTTGCGCCGGGGGTCCAGTTTCCCGTAGCGTTCAAGAAGATCGCTGTAGCGCTCCTCTATCTTCACATACGTATCGTGCTTAACCCGCCGGTCGGAATAACTCACAAAAAGCGCGGGGGAGCACACATTGTCTGGGTATTCCCACGGCCATTCCACATGGTGCAGGACAGCCTGCGCTATCCGGTAGTTGCCCGTGGCTTCAAGCACCCACGAGGCGCCGAGCTGCGCATGGCTCCCGCCAAAAAGAATGCAGTATTTCTTGGCAATATCGTGAAGAAGCCCGGCGGCCCTGGTAACCCTCACCAGGTTTTTGGGGCACGGGGGGTGGCTGCCGGGAGCGGCACTGGCCGGATCATCCGATTCGCCGTACAGCTCCACGGCGCGCCTGGCAAGAATGGTTGCCAGATCCGCCACGCAGCGGCAATGCCTGCGGATATGGTCCGGCATCCCGTAATGGTCCCACAGTGCCTCGCACGCCTCATCAGAAGGAATTTTGCCGCTCGATCCGTGCATCGAACCATCAGCGACATCCAGCCATGGCACGGGCTTAAACCACGGAAGATTTCTGGATTCAAGCTGTCTCGTCATCAAAAACATCCTGTTGATGTACGCTGTTTCCCGCCTTTGGAAGGGGTTGCCCAGGGCAGCGCAGCCGGGGTGAAAAGGCAAAAAAGTCCGGCGGCCGCGCAGGCGGCTTCAGGACATCATGCTACAAGCCGCCTATGGCGTCAACGCAGGCGCCGGCAGCCCTAAGAAAAGACTACGCGGTTTTTACGCACAAAAGCGCAGGGGTAATAGCTCTGCTTGGCCGCGCGCAGGCCTTCCTCCCCCGCGTCCTGCTCGCGGTTGATAAAGGCAAAGCCGGCCCCTGCCCTGGCGGCAAAAAACATGTTCATCGCCTGGTATACGCCCCTGTAAGCCGCCAGCCCCTTCTCAAAATGCACAACCATTGTCTCTGCGTCCAGAGGCTCGCCCATGCTGAAAGCCGCCATGGCCCCTTCCACAAACAGCCCGGCGGACTTCAGGAACGGGCAGCGCGGCCAAAGGCGCAAAATCCTCTGCTGCACACGGTATTCGGCAAGCAGCGCCTCCGAAACCTCCTGCCGCTGCGCCATCCACTGCCGCAAAAACCCTTCTATGGCCTCCGCATCTTCAGGCCCCAGTTCGCGGTAATCCACCCCGTACTGCTTTACAAACGCGTTGACGTGATTTTTTTTGCGGTGGAGCTTATTTCCCCGCAGCGCGGCCAGCGCTTGCTGCTCATACACGTATTCCCACTGCTCAGGCGTTTCCTCCACGCGCACGCCTTTGCCGCAAAGCGCCGCAAGCTGCGCGCAGAGCCTCTCAGGCACACGTTCCCATACGCAGCCGGGGGGCAGCATTCCAAGCACGGCACCCCAATCCGCCAAATCCCAATCGCCCAGAGGCATCCACCACGAATCAGGCGCAGGCCCATCTCCGAAGCTCCCCAGGAAAAGGAGCCCCCCGAACTCGCTCCATTGCAGCCGGTATTCCCCGGCCCAGCCATACAGGTTGGTAAAGGTGCAGTCCGCAGCATGCACGGGCGTTGCCTCCCAGTACCGGCCATGAACGGCTTCAAACGCCTCATCTACAGGATGCCATTCCATCAAATAATCCTTATAACCGCCCCGTCCTTGCCCTGGAGGCGGACATGCTGCGCATGGAAAAACGGGTCCAGTCGCAGAACAAGAAAACCAGCAGCAGGCACATGGACTGCACAGCCTGCGAAACAAGCATGGCCATGAACACCCCTGAGGCCGAACGCCACAGCACATGGCCCAGATACCACGCCAGAGGCAGCCGCACGCACCAGACAGAAAGGCTGAATGCCCGCATGGGGTACACCGTTGCGCCGGAGCCATTGAAGACGCCTGATAAAATAATGCTGGCGACAGAAAAGGGCACCGCCAGAATGTTATATGTCAAATACGACACCGTCTGGATCTGGACAGAGGGATCAGGGGTGAGGAATGCGGCCAGGATATGCCTTGCCGGCCACAGCCCCGCGCCCACAAGGCTCATGGTTCCGCAGCCAATGGCCAGGATGTGCCGGGCAATCCTGCGTGCTCCGGCGCTGTCCGCCCGGCCCAGGCTGCGCCCGGAAAGCACCCCGCCCGTCATGCCAAAAGCCACGGCCGGCATAAAGAGCAGGCCCTCAATGCGCAGCCCGGCCGTCAGCCCCGCCAATGCCGGCACACGCCCTTCAGGCAGGGAAGCCGTAATGATAAAGAGCACCAGGTAGCCTGTCTGCCACAGCGCCGATGTTGCCAGGGCAGGGACTGTCACCCGCATAAGGTACGGGCCGCCCTGCCTGACCCAGCGCCAGCGCGGCCAGCTTACCCTGGTCAGCAGGCCGTCTTTCCACAGCCAGAACAGGAGCACCGCCGCCCCAAGGTTGACGGAAAGGCAGGTGGACCAGGCGATGCCCCTGGCTCCAAACGCGGGCAAACCCCACCAGCCAAGGCCAAAGCCAAGGTCTCCGGTCACGTTGAGCGCCACGGACCCCAGCATAACACATAAGGGGCGCGAAACCGCCTTGGCTGAACGGAACATGGCCGAGCAAATGGCCATGCCGTAATGCCCGGGCAGGGCCCACATGGTTACATTAAAGAACATCAGCGCCGCGGGCATGATGGCTTCCGGAGTTCTCAGCAGGGCCAAAAGCGGCCCGCGCAGGCAGAAGGCCAGCAGGGCCACGAACGTGCCGGCCAGAATGGCCCCGGTGCAGACAAGCCCCACATAACGCCGCGCCCGGTCCATTTTGCCGCCGCCAAGGGACTGGCTGACCGAGGCTACTGCCCCGCTTACCGTCGCCATGCAGAGCATCATCAAAAAGACCTGGCACTGGGTAATCAGGCCCATCGAGGCCTGAATCTCCGGCCCCATCTGCCCCGCGGTCCAGACATCCGTCATGCCAATGACAAACTGGCACATCAGGGTGAGCAGCTGGGGCCATGTCAGCGCGGCGATTTCCCGCCAGACGCCGTCTTGTTCAGAAAGGCTGTCCATCCCCGCACCCCCTTGCAGGCTTGTTCACCGCGATCCAAAAACAGGCTGGCTGCTCACCCACTCGTCAAGAATCCCGGCGTTCTGCAGCGCAAAATAGAGCACAATTCCCGCCGCGGTCGATAAATTCAGCGATCTCACACACGGCGCCCCGGACTCCCGGCTGACCTCAGGGGCAAAGGGCAGGCGCACGCGGTACGGCGTCATGGCATAGGCGGCATCAGGCAGCCCCTTGGTTTCCCTGCCGAAAAGCAGCGCGTCGTCCGGCAAGAAAGGGAAGCGGTGCGCGGGCTCTCCGCCTTTGGCGCTCGCCGGAATAATCCGCACACCCGCGTTGGCCGCGCGCCAGTCCTCCAGCGAGGACCACACGCGCATATCCACAAGGGGCCAGTAATCAAGCCCCGCCCGTTTAAGGTACCTGTCCTCCAGCTTGAATCCCAGGGGCTCAATAAGGTTCAGCCGGACTTTCGTTGCCGCGCACAGCCTGGCAATGTTGCCGGTATTCGGCGGAATCTCCGGCTGAAACAGCACAACCTGCATGACGGACTCCTTGGCAGCAGGCGGGGGCCGGAGCCGGCCCCCGCCCCAAAAACCGGATAAACGCTATTTCACCTTGAAGCCCAGTTTTTCCACGGCCTCACGGATGGCTTTTTCCAAAGACAGGTCGCCATCCCATGTGACAGCGCCGGTCGCGAGATCCACATCCACATTGCTTACGCCGGAAATGGCGCTCACCGCGTCAAAGACTTTCTTGCGGCAATGCCCGCAGGACATGCCGGTAACCTGCAGCTTATTCATTTTTCAAGTCCTTTCGGGGCGCTGCCCCGCGTTTTTATGGCTATGGGCGAAATGGCCCGCTTGAAGCTCAATGCTTCCGTTCAAAAACATACATGAAAGAAATAGAAACGCCAGACGCTTTGGCAAGCACCTCCAAAAAAGAAAAAACTCACCGCGCTCCGCCACTTTACGAGGCGGAAAGCCCGTGCTATCTGAAAGGCTCACCGCATCACTCGCAACACACGTTCCGGATAACGCAGCGACGCCGACCGGACAAAACGGGAGAGGAAAACATGTTTAAGGGAGCCTTTACCGCACTGGTGACGCCTTTTAAGAACGGAAAGGTAGATGAAGAGACGTTCCGGCAGCTTGTCGAACGCCAAATCGAACAGGGCATCCACGGCCTCGTGCCGTGCGGCACCACCGGCGAATCCGCCACGATGAGCCATGACGAACACAAAGCGGTCATCAAAATCTGCGTGGAACAGGCCAAGGGCCGCGTGCCGATTATTGCCGGCGCCGGGTCAAACAACACCGCGGAAGCCATCAGCCTGACCAAATTTGCCAAGGAAGCCGGGGCGGATGCCGTGCTGCACATCACCCCCTACTACAACAAGCCCACCCAGGAAGGGCTGTACCAGCACTTCAAGGCCATTGCCAAGGCCGTGCCCATGCCCATAGTCATGTACA
This sequence comes from Desulfovibrionaceae bacterium, assembly GCA_017613475.1. GTDB lineage: Bacteria > Desulfobacterota > Desulfovibrionia > Desulfovibrionales > Desulfovibrionaceae > Avidesulfovibrio. The sequence goes on from JAGADT010000157.1 coordinate 29,497, forward strand.
ATGTCCCCGGGCGCACGGGATGCAGCATGGCTGCCGCCACTGTGGCGCGCATCGCGCGCGACGTGCCGGAAGTCGTGGGCATCAAGGAAGCCACGGCCAACATGACCCTGGCCTCCAACATCCTGGAGCAGTGCGGGCAGGATTTCGACGTGCTCTCCGGCGATGACTTTACCGTTCTGCCCGCCATGTCCCTGGGCGTGAAGGGCGTCATTTCCGTTGTGTCCAACGTGCTCCCCGGAAAAATGGCCGCGCTCTGCAACGCCTTCTTCGCCGGCGACCTGGCTGAAGCGCGCCGCCTGCACTACGAGCTTGAGCCGCTGAACCGGGCCATGTTCCTTGAAAGCAACCCCATCCCCGTCAAGGCGGCCATGGCCATGCTTGGCCTCCTCGGCCCGGAAATCCGTCTGCCCCTGGTGCATCTCCAGCCGGCCAACGAAGAGACGCTCCGCGGCGTGCTCAAAAAAATGGGGCTCCTTAAATAACCATTTATCCTCGACTAGGGCAGCCATCATCAGGCTGGCCGAAATTCAGGGAGTTATACGCCATCATGCCGGAAAACACATTCCGAAAATGCGAGGCGCCCGCCACTGATGCCGAACTTGACGGCATTGCCGAACGGATGGGGCTGCCCCTGCCTGAAGACTTTAAGACGCATTACCGCAAAAACAACGGGGGCGTGCCCGAAAGGGCCTGGTGGGACAGCCTTGACGAATACGACCCCTGTTCCGTAACGGAATTCTGCCCTATCGGGCACGGCAGGCACACGCTTGAAGCCACGCTTGAAAAGCTCAGAGCCAAAAAGCTCATTCCGGACAACCTGCTTCCTTTTGCCTACGGGCCGTACGGCTACTATTTCTGCCTTGATCTCAAAACTGGAGCCGTATTCCACTATGCTACAGAGGGATTCCAGCCGGAAAAAACGCAGGAATACAACTTCAAAAAGGCCCAGCGCAAGCTTTCCCGTTCCTTCACGGAATTTGTGAAAGGGCTGGTCGGCACCAGCGAGCTGGACTGCTGTTCGTAACTCCCGCATCTTCAGGGGCGGGGCAAAACCCGCTCCGCCCCGCTCACACGCCCCCCCCGGAGTCCCCGCCATGCGCCGCACGGAACGTGAAGCCTCGACCCCCGATTTCATGGAGCAGGTCCTGAAAGACGCTCCTGCCCTGTACCTTGCGCTGAACAACGGCGATGCCGCTCCGTATGTCTTTGCCGTCAACCACATCCTCCTTGGCGGCAGCCTCTATTTTCACTGCGCCACGGAAGGCCGCAAGCTCGACCTTATACGAGCCAATCCCCGCGTGGGCTTCTTTGCCGCCGCCGATATCCACGTGGAAGGCACCACAACCCGCTACCGCAGCGTTTCCGGCACAGGCACGGCGGAAATCATCTGCGACCCCGGACAAAAAACCGCTGTCCTCAAAGCCCTGGCCGCCTGGTATGAGGCGCCCTGCCATTTCCCCATTTCCGCGGAAAAGCTCGCCATCACCTGCATTGTCCGCATCCGCATCGAAAGCCTCAGCGGAAAGCACTCCCGCAGGGGAGAAGGCCCCCGCCCTGTTCCCCATTATGAGAACTGAGCCGCGCCCCGGGCTTTTTTAAGCAGGTCCGCGCACGTTACAGGCTGCGCTGCCGGCCTGCCCCTCCGCTTTTCTTCTCCGGGCGATTCAGGCCAACATGGAGCATGTGCTCAAGACGATGAACGCAGCACGTCACTTTTTCATGGCAGGAACGGGCGCCTTGCTCTCCCGCCTGCTGGGTTTCGCGCGGGATGCCTCCATTGCCTGGCTTCTTGGCTCAGGCCATGCTGCAGATGCCCTTTCCGTAGCGCTCCGCCTGCCCTACCTTGTCCGCCGCATGTTTGGGGAAGGGACCCTTTCCCTTTCGCTGACAGCCAGCTGCGCGGCGGACGGCAGCCCCAGGCTCGCCAAAGCGGCGGAACGCCGGCTCTTCGCGCCTGCCGCGCTGATTACCCTGGCCGCCGTCTGCGCAGCCCCCCTGATCGCCTGCGCAGTCGCCCCCGGCATGGCAGACAGGGCGGAAACCGTGCTGCTCCTCCGCATCTGCCTGCCCTACATCTTTTTCGCCGTGCTTTCCGCCTGCTGCATGGCCGGGCTCCATGCCTCAGGCCATTTTGCCCTGCCCAGCCTCGCGCCTTCCGTATTCAACATTTCCATGCTCACCGCCGCTGGGCTTGCCGCAGCGCTTGCCCCGTCACTTCCGGCAAAAGCCATTTGCCTCGCCTGCGGGGCCCTTGCCGGCGGCGCCATGCAATGGCTCCTCCTGCACCCTGCCTGCCGGCGCCTTCCCGCGCCGCCGCCTCCCGATGCCCAAAAAGTCCGCGCAGTGCTGTCTGCCATGCCGGGAGGCCTTCTGGCAGCCGCCGTGCCGCAGCTCAGCTTCGCCCTCGCGGCC
>JAGADT010000158.1 GCA_017613475.1 Desulfovibrionaceae bacterium
GGCGAAGTGCTTTCAGTTATCCGCTCCCTGGCCAACGCAGGCATGACGATGATTATGGCCACGCACCAGATGGATTTCGCCCAGGCCATTGCCACCTGCATTCTCTTTATGGAGCAGGGACGCATTATCGAGCAGGGAAGCCCGGCAGAACTCCTTGCCAAAGGCGCCGGCACAAGGACCAGTGATTTCTTTACGCGCCTGCTTAATCCGGAAGGAACGGCAAGCCGCCCTTAATCCCATGGCCATATTGACGAGTACGGAGAGCACTTACGATGCGCGAAAAGAGTAAAAGGGGCAGCGCCCCATGGAGGCCCAGCCGTGTCCGCCTGGTTTGACGCCGCATTTTATACCCAGACCGTGCTTCCGGCCCTGAACCACGGGCTGAGCATGTCGCTCGCGCTGATCATCCCCTCCGCCAGCATAGGCTTTGCCCTGGGCGTGCTCACCGGCATTGCCCGCGTGTTCGGGCCCCGCTGGCTGCGCGCTGTCGGCGACGCCTACACGGCAACTTTCCGCGGCGTCCCCCTCGTTGTGCAGCTCATGATCATTTACTTCGGCCTGCCCAACATCGGCATTTACTTTACGCCATACACGGCCGCCGTGCTGGGCTTTATCCTCTGCACGGGGGCTTACCAATCAGAATACGTCCGCGGGGCGCTGCTTTCCATCAAGCAGGGGCAGCTCAAGGCGGCCTATGCCCTGGGCTTCACCCGCTGGCAGGCCATACGCTCCATCATCGCGCCGCAGGCTGCCCGCAGGGCCCTGCCCGGATGCGGCAATGAAATCATTTACCTTATCAAATACTCTTCCCTGGCCTATGTGGTAACCTGCATCGAGCTTACAGGCGAAGCCAAGATCATTGTTTCGCGCACCTTCCGCCCCACGGAAGTCTACCTGGCCGCAGGCGTGTACTACCTTGTCATGGTCAACGCGGCGACCTGGCTTTTGCAGAAGCTGGAAAGCCATTTTGCCATTCCCGGCTTCTGCGGCGATAAAAAATAGCGATGCTCCCGCGCAGCGGCAAACGCAGGCGCGATCTTCCCTGTTCCTGAACATCACAACGAGACGCACATGTCCACGCTGGATTCCATTAGAAATTTCTGCATCATTGCCCATATTGACCACGGCAAATCCACCCTTGCCGACCGCATCCTGGAAAAGACCCATCTTGTTTCCGAGCGTGAAAAACGTGATCAGTACCTGGATAAAATGGACCTGGAGCGCGAGCGCGGCATCACTATCAAGGCGCAGACCGTCCGCATCCCCTACAAGGCGGCAAACGGACGCAGCTACATCCTGAACCTTATCGATACCCCGGGGCACGTGGACTTCAACTACGAAGTTTCCCGCTCGCTTGCCGCCTGCGAAGGCGCGCTTCTGGTTGTGGATGCAACCCAGGGCGTGGAGGCCCAGACCCTGGCCAACGTCTACCTTGCGCTGGACAACAACCACGAAATCATCCCCGTCCTGAACAAAATCGACCTGCCCAGCTCCGATGTTGAGCGCGTAAAAAAGGACATTGAGGAATCCATCGGACTGGACTGCTCGCAGGCCCTGCCCATCAGCGCCAAAACAGGCGAGGGCGTGGAAGAAGTTTTGGAAGCCATCGTCAACAGGCTTCCCGCGCCGGAAGGCAACCCAAACGCCCCCCTCCGCGCCCTGATCTTCGACTCCTGGTACGATTCGTACCAGGGCGTGGTGGTGCTTTTCCGCATCGAGGACGGCACCATCCGCAAGGGCGAACGCATCCGCCTTTTCTCCACCGGCGCGGAGTACGAAGTCATCCGCCTGGGCGTTTTCTCCCCTGAAAGCACGGATATGGATATGCTCTCTGCGGGTGAGGTGGGCTTCCTCTGCGCGAATATCAAAACGCTGGGCGACGCGCGCGTGGGCGACACCATCACCCACCCGGACTGCCCGTGCGAAACCGCCGTGCCCGGCTTCAAGGAGGCCAGACCCGTTGTATTCTGCGGGCTCTACCCCTCTGACCCCAATGATTACGAATCGCTGAAAAGCGCTCTGGAAAAGCTCCAGCTCAACGACGCCGCCTTTTCCTGGGAGCCGGAGACCTCGCAGGCGCTGGGCTTTGGCTTCCGCTGCGGCTTCCTTGGACTGCTGCACATGGAAATCATCCAGGAACGGCTTGAACGCGAATTTGAAGTGGACCTGATCGCAACCGCTCCATCCGTAATCTACCGCGTGGAAACCACGGACGGCGCCGTAACTGAAATCGACAACCCCTCCCGCCTGCCCGACGCCTCACGCATTGCCGCGCTGTACGAGCCGTATGTGCGCATCGATATCCACGTGCCGAGCGAATTTGTGGGCAACGTGCTCAAGCTCTGCGAAGAAAAGCGCGGCATCCAGAAAAACCTGCACTACATGGCCTCAAACCGCGTAGTCATCACCTACGAGCTGCCCTTTGCCGAAATTGTGTATGACTTTTTCGACAGGCTGAAGTCGGCTACGAAAGGCTACGCCTCCATGGATTACGAGGTGGTGGATTACCGAGCCTCCTCCCTTGTCCGCCTGGATATCCTGCTCAACGGCGAGCCTGTTGACGCACTGGCCGTCATCGTCCACCGCGACCATGCCTACCCCTACGGCCGCGCGCTGGCCTTAAAGCTTAAGCGCACCATCCCCCGCCAGCTCTTTGAAGTGGCTATCCAGGCGGCCATTGGGCAGAAAATCATCGCCAGGGAAACCGTTTCCGCCCTGCGCAAAAACGTCACTGCCAAATACTATGGCGGCGACATCACCCGCAAACGCAAGCTCCTTGAAAAGCAGAAGGAAGGAAAGCGCCGCATGAAGCGCATGGGCAACGTGGAGCTGCCGCAGGAGGCCTTCCTCGCCGCCCTCCAGGTTGGCGAAGAATAAGGAGCGCTTCCTTCCAAGCAGTACCTGTTTCAGACAGCGCTGCTTTTTGCCACTGAAGAAACCCAACCCTGAAAATAATAAAAGCGGGAGCCGAAGATTTCGTCCGGTTCCCGCTTTTGCCTATGCCTTTTGCTGTCTGTTCTCTGGAACGTTATGGCTCTTTGCCGCCGCAAAACGCTGCGGCAGCGCTACAGCTTCACAAGCTCCAGAACAGTCTCCACAGCCTCGGGGACAGGCAGATCCACCGTCGCCCCCGCGGCGTTTTTGTGTCCTCCGCCCCCAAGCTGCGCGGCGACACTCCGCACGTCATCATCCCCGCAGGAGCGCAGGCTGATCTTGGTCCGCCCAGGCGCCTCCTCGCGGGCAAGAAGCGCAACCCGCACGCCCCTGATGCGCCGTATCTGCTCCACGAGCCCTTCCGCATCAGAACGCACGGCGCTCCGCGCCGCCAGGTCCGCAAGGCTTATTTCGCAAACACCAACCTGCCCGCTGCGCTCTAGCCTGACTTTCCGCAGCATGTCGCCCCAAAAATGCGTCTTCGGCAATGTCCACTGGTTATCCAGGCTGGCCCTGAGCGCTCCGGCATCCAGCCCGCCGCGCAGCAGGCGGGATGCCAGCAGGAGCACATCGGCGCTTGTGTTGCCGTGCGTGAAGGAGCCCGTATCGGACACAATGGAAACATACACGCAGGCAGCCAGTTCGCCCTCAAGGGAAATGCCCGCCGCATCCGCCACAAGGGCCGTCATCTGCCCTGCGGCCGCCATGCCGGGGTCAACCCAATTATACAGCGAGCCAAAGCAGGGATTGCCCAGGTGGTGATCGATATTGACAGAAGGATAGCGCGGCAGAGCTTCGGAAAGCTCATTGCCAAGGCGCCATGCGTCGCCGCAGTCCAGGGCAAGAAGCATCTCCGGTCTGAAGGGCAGCCCTCCAAGGTGCTGGTACACGCGGCCGGGGAGGGGCATCCACTCAAGGTAATCGGGCACCCCTGAAGCATTGTACAAAACGGCCTTCTTGCCCATGCGCGTCAAAAGCCATACCAGCCCGGCACTCGCGCCTATGGCGTCACCGTCAGGGGAAGCATGGGCGGCAACAAGAAAGCGGTCCCCGGCACGCAAAATTTCGGCCACGCGCGCGGCATGTTCGGCGGGAGAACAATCAGTCGGCATCAAAAATCTCCATATCGCTGTAGGTCATTTCCTCAGGGCAGACAGCCTCCATCATGGAAAGGCATTTGTCCATCCGTGAACGGAGATGGCGTTCGCTGTTGCTGATGGAAACAACCTGAAGGCGCAGTCGGCACAGGGATTCCTCCGTGCCTGCTTCTGCCAACGCTACATTAAAAGTATTGCGCACCTTTTGCTTGAGGCTGTTGGCCACGCGCCGCTTCCCCTTGAGCGAATCGTTTCCATGCAGGGTATATTCCACCGTAAGGACAGCTATGAGCCTGTATGGGCTCCTGTTGGAAGCAAAGGTAAAATCCGCAGCGCCTCCCGTGAACAGCATGCGGCAAAAAAGAAAGGGAGGTTCCTCCCGCACGGAAGGTCCCTCCCCCTTCATTCCCTTTCAGCAGGAGAGGGCGCCTACAGCGTGGCCTCTTCGGTTACCGTCTCAAAGAATTCCAGGACGTCGCCCATCTTGATGTCATTGAAATTCTCAAGGCTCATGCCGCATTCATAGCCCTTGAGCACTTCGCGGACGTCATCCTTGAAGCGCTTGAGGGAGGCAAGCCTGCCGGTGTAGACCACCACGCTGTCGCGCAGCAGGCGCACCCCGGCGTTCCTCGTGACCTTGCCGTCCGAAACCAGGCAGCCAGCCACCGCGCCGACCTTGGGCAGGGTATAGACCTTGCGCACATCGGCCTGGCCCAGGTATTCCTCGCGGCTGACAGGGGCCAGCAGACCGGCCATGGCGCTCTTGATTTCATCCACCAGCTTGTAGATGATGTCATAGAAGCGGATGTCCACGTTTTCGTGCTCAGCCATATCCTTGACCTTGGCCGCAGGACGCACATTGAAGCCGATGATAATGGCTCCAGACGCAGAGGCCAGCAGGATGTCGGATTCCGTGATGGCGCCTGTGCCGCCATGGATAACCTGAATCTTGACCTTATCCGTGCTCTGCTTGTTGAGCGCCTCGATGATGGCTTCCAGGGAGCCCTGCACGTCAGCCTTGACCACCAGGTTGAGCGTATGGCTTTCGCCATCATCAGCCGTCTGCGACAGGAAGGTTTCCAGCGTCACCCTGGATTCCTTGGCAAGCTCGCGCTCACGCTGCTTGACGGCCCGGCTTTCGGCAATCCGCCGGGCAACCTTTTCATCGGTCAGGCAGATGAACGCCTCACCGGCTTCAGGAACGCCCTCAAAGCCCTGCACCTCAACGGGGCAGGAAGGACCTGCGTCCTTCACCTTGCGGCCCTGGTCGTTAAAAAGGGCACGGGCCCTCCCGCTGAACACGCCGCATACAAAGCTGTCGCCCTGGTGCAGCGTGCCTTCCTGAATAAGCACAGTGGCAATAGGCCCGCGCCCTTTATCCAGCTTGGCTTCAACAATATGGCCGCGGGCAGGCTTGTTGGGATTGGCCTTGAGATCAAGGATTTCAGCCTGGAGGGCAAGCAGCTCCAGCAATTCGTCAAGTCCCTGGCGGGTTTTTGCAGAGACCTTGGCCACCACGGTATCGCCGCCCCATTCTTCCGGCACAAGACCGATTTCTGCAAGTTCACGCAAAACACGGTCAGGGTTGGCTTCGGGCTTATCGATTTTGTTGACCGCCACCATGATGGGCACCCCGGCAGCGCGGGAATGGTTCACAGCTTCACGGGTCTGCTCCATCACGCCGTCATCCGCAGCCACAACAAGAACCACAAGGTCCGTCACCTGCGCGCCGCGGGCACGCATGGCCGTAAAGGCTTCATGTCCGGGCGTATCCAGGAAAACAATGTTGCCGCTGCGTGTTTTCACATAGTACGCGCCGATGTGCTGGGTAATGCCGCCGGCTTCACCGCCGGTAACATTCGTTTTGCGGATGGCGTCCAGCAGGGAGGTTTTGCCGTGGTCTACGTGACCCATGATCGTCACCACGGGAGGACGGCGCACCAGGCTTTCGGGAGCGTCTTCCTCGGCAGCTTCCAGGTAATCCTCCTCCACAAAGCCGACTTTTTCCACCTCATAGCCAAATTCGGACGCGACTACAGCCGCCGTATCGATATCAAGCGTCTGGTTGATCGTGGCCATAACGCCAAGCCCAAACAGAACCTTGATGATTTCGCCGGACTTCAGACCCATCTGATGGGCAAGGTCTGCAACGCGGATCCCTTCTTCAACACGGATCTTGCGCTTCGCAGCCTTCAATGGCTGCGTGGTCTGGGGAGCCTGGCGGGTTTCCTTGGCCTTGGGACGGCGGCGTCCGCGCATCCGCGGCATTTCCTCCACATCTTCCTCGCGGTGGCGCCCCATGCCTCCAATCTCATTCTGCTGGAAGTCAGACCGGCGGTTCTGATTTTTGTTGCGCTTTTTCTTGCTCTGACCATCCCTGCTGATATCCGGCGCAGCGCCGGCAGGCTGGGCAAAGCCACCGCCCCTGGAGGAAGGTCTGGCATTCCCAGGACGGGATTCCTTGCGGCGTTCCTCACGATCACCGCGGTCAGCCGGCTGGGCAGGACGGGCCGGGGCCGTATCGGGCCGGGAAATAACGCGCACCTGCGGCGCTGGCTGCGCCTGCTCATGGCGGCGGCCACGGCGTTCACGGCGCTCTTCGCCTTCTGCACCTGAACTTTCCCGCTCGGGCACAGGGGGCAGCAGCGACGGCGCCGAAGAGCCTTCAGGGCTGGCGGAAGCAGCAGGACGGGAGCGGCGGGACTCTGCCTCTGCCGGCTGTTCTTTGCGCGTGGGCTTTTCTTCAGCAGGCTGCGCTGCTTCAACCGCCATTTTCTCTTCAGCCGCGGGCTTTTCTTCCTGCACTGGCGGCTTAATTGCTTCTGCGGGACTCCCGGAAAGCTGCGGCTCCACACTGGCGGCGCTGTTTTCGGCAGGCTTGGGAGCCTCTTCCTCAGGCTTAGGCTGTTCTGCCGGCTGTGCGGGCTTTGGCTCTGCCTTGGGATCATCAGGAC